>QAKH01000017.1 GCA_003343885.1 Clostridiales bacterium
TAATGACTGCTGAACAATTCTGAAACGCAGCCGCATAGCGGTTTGTAAGCGTTTCAGAATTGTTTAGGTGCAAGGTTTTTGTGCTTTTTTTGCCAAAAACCTTGCACTTTGTGTCGGATGTCGTCTCCCGACAGCCGACACAAACAGTCAGTCAATCAATGTCGTGAACCTAAAAATAGCATTTTAATGCTGTTTTTAGGTGTGAAATTGTAAATTTCACACAAATGGTTTCGCAAAACCATTTGTTCAGTAGACATTAAATAAAGCCATATAACCAAACATAAAAAATGCCGAAAATATCACCGGTCAGATGATGTTTTCGGCAAGTATAATAATCAAAATCAATTTTTAATGGTATTTTTCAAGAACAATCCGTCAGTATTTTAAATAATAGCCGCATTAGTTATATGATTATAGGAATACGGCATTATTTGTATTTACCGGCGGATTATTTGTTAAATTCTGTGAAAGCTTTTGGGTTTTTGTTAATCTTCGGGGAGATTATGGATAGCAATGTTCTGAACAAGAGCTGTCATCTCTTTTTTTGAGTTGACGCTGCTTGCTTTTTTTATTATATCTTTGCGCTGTTGCTCGGACATGTTTGAAAAAGCAGTAAGTGCAGCAGCGTTCTGGCAGAATGCCATTGACAGTCCGAGAGGAAGATCTTTCAGCGTTTCGTCGGAAGATACTTCGGTTTTATTCAAATACATTCCGAAAGAATTTTTGTTATTGAAAAATGAGTTGTTGTTTTTCATTTTGTCCACCGTCCGTTTATTTAATCGAGAGAGTGTTCTCTCAAGGTTAGTGTGGACAGAGAAACATATTTTATTCTTTTTGTGCGGAATGTTCAAGCATTGAAGTGAGAAGTGCTGCGTTTGGAACAAGGTCGGAAAAATCAGTTTTGCAGTCAATTAACGTGCGCACTAATGTAGAACTTATTTCAGAATACTCTACTTCAGAAATCAAAAATAATGTTTCCGCCGTAAAGCCGTATTTACGTCTGCTAAGCTGCCTGTTGTAGTGAGCCATGTTTTGTTCATAGTATAGATCTTTATCACCTCGTATACCTTTTACAATGACAGGTCTGTTATGTGATTCAATGTAATCAACAAGCATTCCGTCAAATTCTTCGGCAGTCACATTTTTTAGATTTTTTACCGCGTCGCTAACAAGCTCAAGACGTTCGGCAGCGGTTAATAGATAATGCTTGGCATTGTTCTTTGCAACAAGAACCGTAACATTGTCAAAAAGCAAGGACGCACGGCGTATGATGTCGAGATGTCCGACAGTCATCGGATCATAGCTTCCGGGAAGAATTGCATAGCTCATACGAGTTCTCCTTTCAAAAGTAATAAACACGCAGATATATTTATAAAACCGAATAATGCTAAGATATGTGTAAAAGCCTGCACAAATAAAATCTTAATCAGCCACTGTATCTTGATTTTCAACATTATCATCAGTTTTTTCAAGCATTGTGATATAAACTCTTCCGTACCTGTATTTGCGCCTGAATGATAATCCGTAAACAGACTCGTTTTCGGTAAATCTGTCAACGTCAGATTCACATACAACAATAGCTCCGGGATTCAAGATATCCGCCTTGGAAACTTTTTTCAAAACTTCATCTTTTACGTCTTTTGCAAACGGTGGATCGAGAAAGACAAGATCAAATTTTTCTCCTTTTGACGAGGCCGACTTAAGATATTCGCTGTAATCCATGCGTGAAATTCTGCACTGTTTTATAAGTCCGGTGTTTTTTGCGTTGTTTTTTATGACTTCTATGGCGTTTAAATTATCATCTATCATTACTGCGCTTTCAGCTCCTCTGCTTAAAGCCTCAAGAGCAAGCTGTCCTGTGCCGCAAAACAAATCGAGCACCCGACGTCCCGAAAGCTCAAACTGGATAGCGCTGAAAAGTCCTTCTTTTACCCGCTCACCGGTGGGGCGGGTAATTTCTTCTCCGGGTAGTGTTTCAAGAGAGCGCCTTCTTGCTGTTCCTGCTATAATTCTCATATAAAAATCTCCGTAATTTCAATATATTTATTTATCTTTTTTATCTTTTATTTTTCTTTCAGATATTCGATTATGTCTGCCGCATTATCGCGTGTAATTCCTTTAACTTTGATAAGTTCTTCAACCGAGGCATTTTTAATCTGTGACGTTGTCTTAAAGGTTGAGTAAAGCGCAGCCGCTTTTGCTTTGCCTATTCCCTTAACGTTTGTAAGCTCAAGGTTTACAATCTTTTTTCTTCTTGAGGCGTCCATTTTTGAAAAAGTAAATCTGTGAACTTCCTCTTGTATTTTGTAAATGAAGTTAAACAAAACGCTGTCCTTGGCAATACTAATCTCGTTTTTGCCGTCCGTAATAGTTCTTGTTTTATGGTATTTATCCTTAACCATACCGAAAATTGGAATTTGTAATCCCATGCTGTCTGCAACTTCTTTTACGACAGATACCTGTCCGACGCCGCCGTCAAGAAGTATAACATCCGGAGCGACGGAAAGGGAAGAAGTGTCATCAGAATCAAGAAGATGAGCAAAACGCCTTGATAAAGCTTCCCTCATGGAGGCGTAGTCGTCAGCGCCGTCGGTAGTTTTGATTGAAAAAGAACGATAATCGCTTTTTTTAAACTTTCCGTTTTCCACGACTATCATGCCGCAGTATATGTCGGTGTCAGCGCTGTTGGAAATATCATAGCTCTCTATACGCTCCGGAACAACCTCAAGCTTCAAAGCTTCCGCAAGGCGAATAAGAAGCGAACTGTCGCTTTCGTCCTGCTTGTTTTTTGTCCTTATGGCTTCGCAGGCATTGTCAACTGCCATATTGCATAAATCTTTGTTTTTGCCCTTTTGCGGCGTCCTGACATTTACAGAATGACCGCTTTTTTGAGACAGCAAAAATGTAACGGCTTCCAGCGTTTCCTCCTCAAGAGAAAACGAGAGATATATTTCTTTCGGAACAGCTTCCGGATTTGTATAATATCTCAGAATCAGGTCGGAAAGAGTTTCCTCATCGGCTATTTCATCAACTCCGCACATAATAACGTTTTTGTCTATAACAATGCCGTCACGGACAAGCAATACCGCGATTGCACTGTAAGTTTCCGTTTCGAAAAAGCCGAATATATCCTTCTCTGTTCCGGGAGTCGATTTGATTTTTTGGTGAGTTGATAGTCTTTGAAGATTGCGTATGCTGTCTCTGTACTTTGCCGCAGCTTCAAAACGGAGTTGCTCGGAGGCCGCAAGCATTTTTTTCTCCAGTGATTTTTCCGCTTGTGAGAAATTTCCTTTAAGGAGCATTTCTATCTCCTCAAATATTTCGGAATATTCTTTTTCGGAAATCTTTCCGGTACACGGAGCGATACACTGATTTATGTGGTAATTCAAACACGGCCTGCCGACTGCTTTTCCGTAGGCAAGCTTTTTATCGCATGACGGAAGCTTAAAGGTTTTCTGAATGGTTTTGATTATATCGCGCGCGCCGGCAGCCGAAGTGTACGGCCCGAAATATTTGCATTTGTCGTCCTTGCGCTGATAGCTTGCTGACAGCGTAGGATAGCTGCCTGAGGAAATGCGTATATACGGGTAGGATTTTGAATCCTTAAGCTTGATGTTGTACTTTGGATTGTGCCGCTTTATAAGCTCATTTTCAAGTATCAGTGCTTCAGCCTCGGAATCAGTGACAATGGTCTCAAAATCAACAATATTGTTTACAAGTTTCGCGGTTTTTACGCTCAGGCGTTCAGGTGACTGAAAATAACTCGAAACGCGGTTTTTTAAAGATTTTGATTTTCCCACATAGATTATGCTGCCGGCGGCGTTCTTCATCATGTAGACGCCGGGTGAGTAGGGGAGTACGGAGAGCTTTTTTGCGATGTTGTCGTTTTTCGGCATATCTTTTTCACCCCGCATATGACAAAAGGAGTATCCAAGGCCGAATACTCCTATGCCAAATTAATTAAACAAAAATGTACTAAACAAAAATGTACGATTACTTAACAAGCCCTGTTGCAATAAGAGCGGCAAGCTCGTTTACAGCATTTTCCTCATCAGGACCGTCAGCCGTAATAAGAATTTTCATATCCATGGAAATTCCGAGAGAAAGTACTCCCAAAAGACTTTTGGCGTTTGCGCGCCTGTCACCGTTTTCGATCCAAACGGAACTCTTAAAAGTGTTGGCTTTCTGTATAAAAAGAGTGGCGGGTCTTGCATGAAGCCCCTCGATATTTTTTACTACAACTTCCTTTGATATCATACTATCTTCCCTTTCAAAATATGAATATCTGATTACAAGGTATATTATAACAAATTAAAAAGTGAAATTCAATAACAAACTATGAATTTTAAAAAACAGGCAAAATACCATGTTTTATACAACTTTAGACAAATATTAAAAGCAAAATAACAGCAAAATAAACAATAATTAAGGTTCATCTGTTGATATGTCAGTGATTTGAGCGTTAAAAGAGAATGTAGGAGTATAAAAATCGAGCGTATCACCAATGCTCAGGTACGTGTTGTTTCCAATGTAAAAACCATATTCTGCAATGTCAGCGCTGATTTTTATATCTACGGAAATATTGATTTTTTCCGGGAAAACATGTTTTTCAAGTGAAGCACTGTCGGAATTTACAATTTTAGTTGAATACTGTGAACGTACGTCATCAACTGTGCCGCAGAAAAGATTCTTTTTTGAGAGATATACACTGTCGCCGCTTACTAAAGAATTTGCATATGTGCGATCGATATCGTAGATTTGTACAGTGTATACAATTTCTCTGTTTTTGACGGTTCCCGGCAGCTCATTCACTTTCAACGCTCTGAAAACGGCAGTGGCAACAACCGCTAAAAGAATCAAAACAATAATGATATCAATAACATTAGGCTTTTTCTTTTTCATGACTTAAATCCTTTCGGTGAATACAAAAGTTAAGTAAAGATTATTTAGAAGATTTCAGTCTGCCGGTTCAGCTTCAGGTTCTTCGGAAATTTTGGCAGATACTTTGGGAAGTACAGACACGGAAATGATTTCAGCAGATTCAAATCGGAAAGGAAGAATAACATCAGGAGAGGTGTTTGCTGATATAATGTTATCTCCGATAAGATACATGTTGTTAGTTTTTGTGCAGCTTGCCGTTACTGTTACCGTTATAACATTCTTGCCTGGCACTTCAGTATAAACGAAGCGATTAGCCTCACTGTCGAACAGCAGTTTTTTCTGAGGAGCGGTTGATATTGCGGTAACCGTGCCGAGAGTTGTACCGGCGGACGTGGTGGAAATCATGTCTCCGACTGTGATTTTTGAGATGTTTGAAGTATCTACGCCGGATATTTTCAGGGTGTATTTAACATCTTGAACTTCTTTTGAAAACATATCGTTTCTGACAAAATTAACGGCAAAAGCCACCGCGGCAATAACCACAACGATAATTACCACGTCAATGATGTTAAAATATCTGTTTTGATTTTTTTGTGTACTGTTCATGTTTGTCATGTTCGTCATGTTTGACCTCCGTAAACGATTGATGTTTACAAATATTCACGTTCGAAATAGGGAGAAATATAGTCGTTTTCCGCACTGTCTGCAGTAGCATTGCCGAGAGTTAGCAGGAAAATTAAAAGTAAGGCAATGCGAAAATCAGTAAAAATGTCTGTGAATAATGCGTAGATAGCCAAAGCTACGATTCCGCAAAACAGCAAAACGCATCTGTTCTTAGCAAATTCGGACGTAGTTTTGGAAAGTGAACACGATATAATTCTCAAGAAAAGAGCGAAAACAAGTATTACGCACAAAATAAAGAGAGGAAAACCGTATTTCATGGCAAGCTGTACATAAGTAGCGCCTATTCCCGAATATCCCGTTATCTGAGCATCCGTAACGACACATGCAGCTGCAATTGAATCAGAGCCTGCTCCTGCTCCGGAAAACCAAAAATTGCGGAAAAAATCGAAAATCCCATTGTAGTATGTCGACGGAATTACGTATGGAGAATCAAACCCCTTGAAATAAGCTTGAACTTCGTAAAGCGGAACGCTCGGAAGAAGCGGTTTTAACAGGTAAATCAAGGCGACGCAGCCGCCGGTAAGCAAAAGACCGTATCTGTAAAAAATAAGGATTGTGACTATTACCGCAATTAACAGAGACAGTACAGCGAGATAAGAGTTAGTAAGTATCAGGCAGATAACAGGGAGAATTGAAACAATGCGGGGCAGTGAGCCGGAGCGTGTATTTGCCTTGGAAAACAGCATGGGAATAGTGCATATCAAAAATGCGGCGAATATACTTGTATTCTGGAATGATGAATTCATTCCGGCAGTTAATAAACCTCTCAATATGTCAGAAAAATCACGATTAACAAAATATATCATGGCATAGTTGTAAAATCCGTATAAACAAGTAAGCACGACCGAAAAAATGAGCATTTTGTAGCATTTTTCGGCAAATGACGAGGATTTTACAAGCGCCGGAACACACAGAGCAAAAGCAAACGTCAGTAATTCGTAAACAAGAGATGAATCAGCCGATTGAGAGTCAAATGAGTTTATAAATCCTGATAATCCGATAATGCAGAGTAAACTGACCGTACCGGAAGAAATTCCAAAATAGAAAGCTCGTTTACCTCGAATAATTTTGAAAAGAGCGGAAATAATCGTAATGCTAATCATAAAATATAGGATTTTCTGGTTAGCAAAAGGCAGAACAAGGCAAGTTAAAAGTATTCCGTTTTCAGGCCTTATAAAAACTAAATATATGACAAAAATCATAAATATTATAAAACCGGTTAAAAGCGGAGAAACATAGTAAGAAATGAAACCGCACGCTATGCCGAATATCAGTGAAAATCCTGAAGTCGGTAAAACGACCGAACATTCGGCAGGAGAAATCTGATTAACGGAAAATAAGTCGAACAGAATAGAGGATAAAAACTTACTTTCATAAAGACAGCAGGCTATGTTCTTTTTTCTGAGAGGGAACAAAAAGAAAGAGATTATAACCAAAACCGAACCGAAAATAAATGTGTCGGAAAAATTCAGATTGATAAGAGCCTGCATTTTCTCGGCAAAATTCAGCGAAACGAGAAAACCGCCGAAAGAAAAGAAAAAAATACCGAGTGAGCGAAGATTGGTTTGATAAAATCGATCAATCAGGCTTTTGAACAGATAAAGCAAATAGCATTGTTGCGCGTATGCGGCACAACGCACTTTAAACTTGAGAAATTTCTGCTTGAGCGTTGACAGATCGGAAAATTTACCGCAGATAACACTGTCAGAGCATTTTTTGCGCAGAAATGTATAATCAAAAATTACTGATAATATAACGCTCTTAGCGGCAAGCTTGGATATCTTTTCAAAAAAACGGGAAAGATGAAAGAGTAAAAAGCCATGATTTTTGTTTTTTGAGATGCGCTTGCTTTTGTTCAATCCTGTCACCTCACTATTCCGACCGGGAAATAAGTTTTTCAAGATAGATTATATCATTTTTATCTAAATTTGCGTCATTTAAGAGCTCCGGACGCATTTCATAAGTTTTTTTCAGCGCTTGCTGTCTCTGCCATTTACAGATGTCATTGTGATTTCCGCCTCTTAAAACTTCCGGCACCTCAAGTCCGTTAAAAACTGCCGGCTTGGTGTACTGCGGGTATTCCAAAAGTCCGGATGCGATACTTTCGTTTGTATAGCATTCGCTGTCAGGCAAAACGCCGTCTATAAGACGCGAAACAGCGTCGATAACTATCGCGCACGCAAGTTCTCCGCCGGTAAGTACATAGTCGCCAACAGATATTTCCTTATCAACAACTGAATCGATTATTCTTTGGTCTATTCCTTCATAGTGACCGCATATGATGATTATGTTGTCATATTCTTTAAAGCTTACAGCAGTAGAATGTTTGAATTGCTCGCCGGCAGGCGACATGTAAAGCGTTAAGGTTTTTCCGGAAATATTTTCTGTGGCAGCACGATAACAGTCAATAACCGGCTGCGGAGCCATAACCATTCCGTATCCGCCGCCGTAAGGCGTGTCGTCAACACGTCTGTGTTTGTCGAGAGAGTAGTCGCGGATGTTATAATATTCTATTCTAATCAGTCCGTTTTTTTCTGCTCTTCCCAAAATACTTGATGAAAGGCAAGGAGAAATTGCCTCGGGAAATAGTGACAGAACCTTAAAAGTCATTATCGTATCTCCTCGGCGTCGTCAATAAGTCCGGGTATGGGGCGAATAAATATGCCGCTGTCGGGATCGATTTTTATCACAATATCTTTTACAGCCGGTATCAGATATTCCTTGCCGTCTTTTTCAATTCTGTATATATCAGAGGCGCCGCGGTTGAATACCTCGGTCAAAACGCCGTAATCAGCCGACGTGTCCGCGTCGTAAACATGAAGGCCGAGAATATCGTCTATAAAAATACTGTCTTTTCCGATTTTCATATCATCACGGTGTATATAAACCAAACGGCCTTTCAGTGCCTCGGCAAGATCGACATTTGTAACGCCTTCTATTTTGATGTAAACGTACCCGCCGTAAAGCTTAGCGCTTATTATTCGGCGCATGTCAGAGCCGTCAGGTGTTAGAAAAATTCTTTTAAAGGAGCAAAAAGCCTGGGGAGTGTCACAGTAGCTTTCTATTTTTAATTCTCCGGAAAGTCCTCTTTTGTTTACTATTTTTCCGGCTTCAAGGTATTCTCTCTTCACTAATGGATAAACTCCTTTCAGTTCATTGCTTGTTTTTAATGTATACATTTGTGTCCCAGCCGGGAATATAAGGAAAATGTCTGATGTACATCCCGAAATCGGAATATATATCGGAGTACTTATCATACAAATAGAGAGGGATTGAAAACATGTCCTCGTTTTTATGATAAACTGCACAGGACATAACCGGTTTTGAATGAGAGATTGTTTCATGCAATCCTTCAAGCGCCTCAAGGTCGGAGCCTTCTGCGTCGATGTTTATATAGTCAACCGACTTGTCAATAAACCTATCCGCTCGGTCTGCCTCTACCACGGTTTGCTTCAATCCTTTGTGAGCGGTCGTGTGCGCACTGTTTCTGCCTGAGCGTGAATAAAATATAAGCTGTTCTTGCCTGTTCCATGCGGCAATATTAAAAGGCTTGAATTGCGATATCCCTAAGGAGGAAACATTTTCGCACAGTTTTTTGAAGTTGCGTGCGTCCGGCTCAAAAGCATAGGCAGTAATATTTTTTCCCGCGTATAACGAGTATTCCCTTATAGTATCGCCGTTATAAGCACCAATGTCGGCATAAACCGAATCGTCTTTCGGACAAATAATTGTGTTGTATGCCTCAGCCGGACTTGTTTCACATTCAGCCAAGAATCGTATATCTCCCGAAATCTTGTATTTCAAAATGTTATAATACGCTTTCTTTGATGTTTCATCAGACAGCAGTGAGTAAACCTTGTCAAATTTTGCAAAATTATCTGCAAAATATTTACTGTCAAAAAGACCTGTCCCGAAAACCGGAACATCCGGGGCATAAAGTTCGTCAGTATTGCTTAATGCGTATATTTTATTTAAGACATTTTCAAGCCTTGTGGCAAAGGATACAAGAATAGTAATTTCCGGGAAAGCTTGTTTAACCTGAGCATAAGTTTTAACAGTAAAACCTCTGAAGCTTTGTCCTCTGACGAACTCATCGCTTGCAAAAACTCCGGATACCTTTATATTTTTATTTAAGCAAACATCAAGTATCTTATCGGCACCGTCGCCCATGCCGTATAAAAACAACGGCTTTGTACTTGACGAGAGCTTGCTCCACAAATCCTGCTCATAAAGCAAATCTTTAAGTTCATTCATGAGTTTTTTGTCATCCTTTGTCGGAATGAGGTTAAGTTAACATAATATTCTTTTTGAGGAAAATATTTAAACAATAATATTTCACTGCAATATCTTTAATTATTATATCATAGATGCTATAATATATCAAGTATCAAAAATGTTTCAAAAACACGGAACAGGGAAAGGACGGATATTGTTGAACAGGAATTTTAGAAAAACAATAGCAATGCTTTTAGCTTGTACATATATAACAGCTCAATCTGCTGTATTTGCTAATGAAACAAATAAAGAGGATAATAATACATACGGTGCACTTACTGAGAATGTTTATTCAGCCGAATATGAATTGTCCGACGGACTTACATATAAAAGAACTATCGGATATCATGATACATATGGATTGCAAAGAGAGTACGTGCTTGAATATGAGCCGGGAAGCGAAACAAAAATGACTTTCGCTGCCGGTGAGTATCTTTACAGCAGAAATACCATAAGGAATATGGCTGCTTATGAACTGCCTGAAGAGAATTATATAGCAGGAATAAACGCGGACTTTTTTAATATGTCTACCGGAGTTCCGGAGTCAGCGTTTATTCGTGACTCTGAACTTTACACCTCCGACCGTGACAGTTATTGCCTTGCCGAGAGGGAAGACGGAACTTTTTTTATTGACAAACCTCAAATATGGTTAACTCTCACAGACGAGAACGGCACAGAGTATAATATCCTTGATTTGAACAAAGAATTTACAGTGTACGGCTTGTATTTGTATAACGACCGTTACTCAACGAATACACACATAAACAGCTCTAATACGTCTGTTGTGTTGTACCCGTATGAGGATAGGCTGAGAGGGGAAGAGTTAGTAGAAAAACTTATTGAAGAGGATGTGGCTGACGATACTCTTCTTGAAATGATAGATGAATATTCAATTATAGATCCGTACAGTCAGTCGGGTGAGGAATTAAAGCAGGAAATTATTGATTATGTTGGTACTCTCACAGAATATGAAAAAATCGGAGAATATTACTATCTGATAACCGATGTTTTTCCGAGTATAGGAGAAACTCAGAAGCTTGTTGCAGCAAGTGTGAACTCAAATGCCGGAAATGAGGAGATACCTGAAAACTCTTACGTCCTCAGCGCTGATAACTCCTCTTACGGATACATACTAATGCAGTTTGCACCGGGAAATGTGTTTGAACTCAAAATAGACGGAAATGAAAAATTTTACGACGTGGTAAACGCAATAGGAACCGGCGCTGTGATTGTAAGCGAATCACAGGTGATCGACGACAGAACTTTCAGTCACTACCTTTCTAACCAGCCGAGAAGCGCAGTCGGAATCAAAGAAGATGGCTCCCTTGTTTTCTTCGCCGTTGACGGCAGACAGACAGGTTTCAGCTCAGGAATGAAGCTTCTTGACCTTGCGCAGCGTATGAAGGAACTCGGCTGCGTGTACGCGGCAAACTTCGATGGAGGCGGCTCAACAGCGGTAAATGCCTCTCTGCCCGGCTTCGACCTTGCCGACACCGTGAATTCACCGTCTGATAAGTCAGAGCGCAAAGTATCTAATGCGGTTATATTTACAAACAGCCTTGAAAAGGACGGAATAGCCGCACAGGCATATGCTTATTCAGATTATTATCTTACTTTAAATGACTACCATATCTCATTAGGAGAAATTATACCGGCTGACGCAAACGGATTTTCTGCCGAATGGAGTACGGACGCAGATGAAACGACTGCTTCCGAAAACAGCGAGAATAATTCCGAAGACACGCAGGTATCAAGTCAAGCACAAGAAAACGAAAATAATTCACAACAGGAAACTGATCCAGACTCCGGCGTCCAGAATGAAAAAACTCAAACAGTTGAGTCCCAAGTAACGGATGAAAATAATACGGCTGAATTGTCAGAGGAAAAATCCGGCACCGAAGAACCTGACGGCGAAAAGGCAGACGAAGAAACAGAAGAAACAGAAATAAAAGATGAAGAAAAACTTCCGGAGAATTTATCCTTGTATACCAAAGACGGCAAGGGCTTTGTTGCTGACGGAGAATTGTATCCGGCAGGATTTACCGGCAATATAGAAGTTTACGCAAGCTTGGACGGCGGTGTAACGGAAAATGTAGCCACAAATGTTATTTCTATCGAAAATCCTGATAAAGTCGTAATAAGCACTGAAAAAACAGTCATTGCTCCGTTTGAGAGCGCAGAACTTTCTGTTGCCGCATTTTATAGGAACCTAAACGTTTCCTCCGGTATCGAAAGCTATGAGTGGACAGTAAGTCTCGTTGAACCCGAAGAAGAGAACGCTTCCGATTCTCCAGAGAACGGTGAAGAACAACAACAGGACCAACCCGCATCACAGGAAGGTTTGACGGAATCTGAAGACATACAGCCTGATGAGACGGAAAATACCGAGGAAGCACAGGAACCGGAAATTTCTGCCGGAATAATAGAAAATGGCATTTTTACTCCAAGCTTAGCAGGAGTAGACGTAGAGATTAAAGCTGCACGAGGTGATGTCGAGGGCGTTTTGAAACTTACCGTTGATTCATACCCGTTTGTGGATATGGCGGGACACTGGGCTGTAAAAGAAATATATTCGCTTGCAAAACAGGGAATTGTTAAAGGCGAATACGGTCCTGACGGCGAAGCGTACTATTTGCCTCAGCGTAATTTCTCAAGGTACGAGTTCTGCGTTATGCTTGCGAGAATGACAAATATAGGTGAAGATTTGCCTGTCCCGGAATATCCCGGAACTGAGAATACAGAGCAAAACCAGGAACAGGAGCAAGCGTCGGCTGATAATTCAGTTCCTGAAAATAACGCAGAACAGGAATCCACCGATGATGAGTATGTAACTCTTGATTTCGCTGACGCTGACAATATTCCGGAATGGGCATATGAAGCGGTTTACAGATTATATGCAACGGGAATTTTGCAGGAAATAATGCGTACAGACGAGAACGGCAATATATACTTTGCCGGAAGCGAGTACATAACCCGTGCAGAGGTTGCCGATGTAATCGGAAGGATTTGCGATCCGGCGCCTGATGATTATGTGATGCCGGAATACATAGACATAGACGAGCAGAGCAGATACGATTACAGCCTTAGAAATACTTTGTATGCCGGAATCTTTAACGGATATGAGGATATGTCGTTAAGACTCCGGAACAACCTGACGAGAGCCGAAGCAGCGGCTGTGTTTGTAAGACTTGCAGACTATCTTGAGGGATTGGACTGATTCTCTGATTATCATAAAAGATAAGAATAGCAAGATAAAGGGATTGTCATTTGACTGACAATCCCTGATTTTTATTAAAATATAATTTTGACTTCTTATAAGCGCAGCCCCCGAACGGATTAAGTATTATTCTCACTGTTGTTTTTGTGAGAAGGGGCGTTTCTGTTTTTGCGCTCGTATAAGAAAAGGCAGAGAGCGGCTAAAAACACAGCCAAAATACTTATCCATTGTGAAGTGGATAACCCAAAAAGAAATCCTCTGACAACGTCGCCTCTGAAAAATTCGAGAACAAAGCGTATCGGCGCATACAAAAAAACATATCCCGCAAGGATGGTTACGCCGTCCTTTGCTCTGTGAGCTAAAATGGTAAGCAAAATAAATATTACTATTTCACAGCCTGCTTCAACAAGCTGAACCGGAAAAAGCGAAACATTATTCGGGGCAAACCGTGAGTGAGTAAACGTGACGCCGAGTCCTTCCGGCATTTCGATCCCGTAACAGCATCCGGCAAAAAAGCATCCGACTCTGCCGAAAGCGTGTATAAGCGCAAAAGAAGGCACTAACACCGTCAGATAATCCGACAGGCGTATTTTCATATATTTGCAGAATAACACGCTTGCCGCAACCGCACCGATAAGACCTCCGTAAAAGACCATTCCTGACGCAATGTATTTTTCAAAAAAGAGGTTAAAGTTTGTAGTAATCAGTCCTAAGTCTTTTATAAAATCGGGCAAAACAGTAAGAATATATACAATTTTTGCTCCGATAGCAGCGCCAACTCCGCCAAACGCCATTATGTAAACGCAGTTCTCTTTTGACAGACCAAACGCTTTACATCTTAAGCATGCCGCTCCCAAACCGACCAAAAAACCTAAAACCGCCATAATTCCGTACATGGGCAACGTGCGCCCGAAAACGGTGATATACTCAAGCATATTCAGCCTCCTTGTTAGTTAAGACTTAAAAAGTGTTATTTAGCGCTATATTTTTATATTTTTTTTATTTTTTCTTTTTGCATTTTCCTGTTATTTCGTCGATTTGTATTTTCCATACGCCCGTAACCGAGAAACTTCTCTCAAGTTCGGAGTCAAAGTGATCAATGTGTTTTGGAGTGTAACGCATGCAAAGAGCTCGAAGGGCCTCGGTTTTTTCTTCTTTATCAGAAACTTCCGATATTTTTCCAAAAACCATTGCCGATTCATACTCGGTTGTAAATTTGTCCTCAAGCGGCTTTACATTTCCGACGCAGACAAGACAAACTTGAGGATTTGTAGCTAAGATTTCAGATTTTTTTCCGGCTTTTGCTCCGTGAAAATATATGCAAGAGCCTATTCTCACAATGCTTAACGGAACAGCATACGGCTCATTTTGCAGGTCAGTCATGGAAAGTACCGCATACTCGCATTTATCGACTACCTCAAGTGCAAATTCAGAACTCATTTCCCGATCTTTTCGGCGCATTTGTATCATCTTGTGTCAACTCCTGTTATTTTATTAATTGGCTTATTTTTATTAATTGGGTTAATTTAAACTAAATATTTTTCCGCTTCTTTCAGAAAAAGCTGCAACGCAGTATCTTCGTCTTCAAAAATAGTACATCCTGCAGCCTTTTTGTGTCCACCTCCGCCAAAAGAGGCGCAAAGGGCGTTTAAATCTGTATCAATGTTGGCTCGAACAGAAAATTTATACCCGGTTTTACCGTCCGGATAAGTCTTTTCACGCATCATTGCGGAAATTTGTACACCGCTTACCATGCGGGGAATTTGGGCGATAGCACCGGTATCCTCATCGGAAGCGCCTATCTTTTTTAATTCATCCTTTGTTATTGCAACAACTGCAACTCTGTTGTTAAAATAAAAATTCATTTTGCTGTATGCAAGTTTTTCGACTTCTATCTGTAAGATAGTCTTTGTGTCAAACAAAAGCCGGTTTATGCGCTCAGCGTCAATGCCGACACTGAGTAAATTTGACGCAATTTCATGAGTGAGGGAGGTGGTATTTCCGTACTTAAAACAGCCTGTATCTGAGGAAATAGCCGTATACAGCGCCTCGCTGAGAGCTTTGTCAAATACATTGCTTTGCAGTACCATTGCATACATAGAAAAAACTGAATACAGTATTTCTCCGGTAGCGGCAGCTGTGCTGTCTGTGTACTTGTGCTCCGAAGCGATAGTAGTTGTTAAGTGATGGTCGATTGCAAGGTTGATTTTATCGGCAAAAGAAGCCTTGGCATTTCCAAGAAGCTCCGGGGTAGCAACATCGACACTGACTATATATTCATAATCAAATTCAATAGGAGCGTCTGAGTCTGTCAATTCAATGTACCTAACTTCACTTGATTTAGCGAAATTAAGATGCTTCGGAATAGCGGATGGCGACAAGACAGCACATTTCTTGCCGATCTTTTTCAAAAACAACGCAAGTGCGGTTGAGGAGCCGAGAGCGTCACCGTCAGGGTTATCATGGATAAGGATCAAAAAATTGTCATTGTCAGAAAAAATCTGAATTATTTCGTGTATCTTGTTATAATTCATATCATCATTTCCTCATAAGACTGTATGTACCTGTCTGCAATAGATTTAATTTCAGTAATGTCAGCTCTCTGGAGCCTGTCTGAAACGGCAATTGTATAGTAATCATGCTTTTTACACATTTTTATGGCGAAAAGTACGTCCTCAAACACAGCTGTGTTATCTTTTGTACCGCCGAGATTGTTTAATGCCATGTCGTATACGGCAGGACCTTCGTGCTTGTCTATGTGTGCGTCATCCGGGGAAGTTACAATACAGTCAAAATACTCGTATAATCCCTTTTTTTGTAAAAACGGTACGCAAAGTGCCTTCGGAGTAGCTGTTGCGAGCGCAACGCCGCATCCTGTTTTTTTCAGATGACTCAGATATTCCTTAGCGTAAGGCTTAAGTTCTATGTCAGCACTGTGATATTTCAGTTTCATTCTCTCTTCGCACATTACCGACAGAACAGAAGAATCAACTGTTACGCCGTGGTTATCGAAAACCTTTTTTAAAATTTCGTTATATGTTGACAAAACAAGCTCTTCACGCTCGGATTTTTCTATTTTTATGCCGCTTAATTCCTCAATTATATCAACCTGATAATTTCTCCACAAATGCATAGAGTCGATAAGAGTGCCGTCAAGGTCGAAAATTGCGTTTTTTATCTGCATCATCTTTCTCCTTTTTGTTATTATCCTTATTGAAAATTTTGTTTTTTATCCTGTAATTATAAAGTATCATTATTTTGCCTGTCAGCATTTCAAAGCAGGCAAAGAAGACGTTTGAGGAAATTATCAAAAGTATGTACAGGTATACCGGCTCGCCTGCCAGTCCGAAAAGTCCTTTAAACAGGAAGAAAAAGCACACCATTGCCGCATTGAACACTGTGAAATATATGATGAGCCTTAAAATTTTTAATTTTATATATTTTCTTACATACCATCTGAGAATCGGATAATACCCGAAAAAAAACGTAAATAAAATTGAGCAGCTTCTCATTGGCATCAAAATAAAACTTACAGCAAATGACGACGCAAAAACAAGAAAAGCATGCATGACGTCAGTTTCCTGAAGAATAACATGTACAATAAGTGACGCAGCGGCTGCACATGCAAGGTCGAGCATGTCAAACGCGCTGCCGATTAAGAGTATTGTAGCCGACAATGCGGCGGCCATGGCTGAAAATGCAAGTTTGCGTATACCGTCTTTCATGCCCAATTTAATCACCTCAAGAGATTATACAGCATTTTTTACTAAAATACAAGTAAAACTTTAAAATAAATAGGTTATAAATACATAAAACTTAGTGTTTTTGAAAAATATAATCTCTGATTATGCAAAAAATAATAAATTTCATATAATACTATTGCATTTACGAATAATTTGATGTATAATAATTCAGCAATGCTGTTATGGCTGAATACTTTGACTTAAAACAATTGAAAGGGTATGTAAATAATGAATTATCTGTCGATGAACCTGCAGGAACTCCAAAAGCAGGAAGAATTGCTGTTGAAAGAGTACGAAAAGCAAAAGGAAAAGGGCTTGAAAATCGATATGACAAGAGGCAAGCCTTGCTCTGAACAGCTTGATTTGTCGGAAGGTATGTTGACTGCGATTTCCACAAACGCTGATTGTCTTACCGACTACGGCTTTGATTGCCGTAACTACGGACTTGTTGACGGACTTGATTACGCAAAGAAGATATTTTCCGATATCATAGGCGTGCCGTGGAATCAGATTATTGTCGGAGGAAACTCAAGCCTTAATCTCATGTATGACGCTGTTGCGCGTTATATGCTGTATGGTGTGAACGGTGAAAAGCCTTGGGTAAAGCAGGAAAAAATAAAGTTTTTATGTCCTGTTCCGGGCTATGACAGACACTTCGCAATTTGCGAGTCGCTGGGAATAGAAATGGTAAACGTACCTTTGCTTGCGGACGGTCCTGACATGGATATGGTTGAAAAACTTATAAAAGATGAAACAGTCAAGGGAATGTGGTGCGTTCCTAAGTACAGCAACCCGACAGGTATAACATATTCTCCGAGCATAATCAAGAGAATTGCAGCGATGAAGCCTGCCGCAAAAGATTTCAGACTGTTCTGGGATAATGCGTATGCCGTTCACGATATTTACGAAGACGGAGACGTGCTTATCGATATACTTCCGGAGTGCGAAGCGTGCGGAAACGGCAACATGCCGCTTATTTTCACATCTACATCAAAGATTACCTATCCCGGCTCAGGTGTGTCGGCAATAGGCGGTTCAAAGGAAAATATTGACTATATTAAGTCAATTATGCAGAAACAGACAATCGGTCACGACAAGATGAATATGTGGCGTCATGTTAAATATTTCAAGAGTGCCGACGGCATTAGAGAGTATATGAAAAAGCACGCAGCAATTTTAAAACCGAAGTTTGAAATATGCCAAAAAGTGTTAGAAGAGAACTTGGCAGATACGGGCGTTGCAATGTGGACAAAGCCAAAAGGCGGATATTTTATAAGCCTTAATGTTTATGCAGGCTGCGCTATGAAAACGGTAGAACTTGCAAAAGAAGCCGGAGTAGTTGTTACCGAAGCAGGTGCTACTTTCCCGTATCACAAAGATCCCGGAGATACAAATATCAGAATCGCACCGTCTTTCCCGAAAACAGACGAACTCGAAAAGGGAATGGAAGTGCTTTGTGCGTGCGCAAAGCTTGCGGCAGTACAAAAACTTATTGAAGAGAAGAAATAATAATACAAGAACAATATAAGAAGCAAGTAATTTTGAAAAATATAAAAGGTTCAGAAAAAAAGGAGAAGTAAAATGACTGATTACAATTCATACGTCAGCCCTTTTTCTACACGTTATGCATCGTCTGAAATGCAGTACGTATTTTCTTCAAACATGAAATTCGGCACCTGGAGAAAGCTTTGGCTGTCGCTCGCAAAGGCAGAGCAGAAACTCGGTCTTGACATTACTGATGAACAGATTGCCGAAATGTCACAGCATCTCGACGATATTGACTATGATGTTGCCGCAGCAAGAGAGAAAGAAGTCCGCCATGACGTAATGGCACATGTATATACATTCGGAAAAGTGTGCCCCAAGGCAGCTCCGATAATACATTTGGGAGCCACTTCCTGCTACGTAGGTGACAATGCCGATATCATAGCACTGCGCGAAGCAATGTTAATTACCGAGAAGAAGCTTTGCTCTGTTATATCTAATTTAACCGAATTTGCCTTGAAATACAAAGATATGCCATGTCTTGCATATACTCACTTGCAGCCGGCGCAGGCAACAACCGTAGGAAAACGAGCAACTCTATGGATAAATGAGCTTCTCTACGACCTTGACGAATTGAGATACCGCCTCTCATCTCTCAAAATGCTCGGTTCCAAAGGTACTACCGGAACACAGGCAAGCTTCATGGAGCTGTTTGAAGGCGATGAAGCGAAGGTTAAAGAACTTGAAGCGCTGATATGCAAAGATTTTGGCTTTGACGGCGTAGTACCTGTATCAGGGCAGACATATTCGAGAAAAATCGACGCGGCAATACTTGCAACACTCTCCGGAATTGCGCAGAGCGCTTACAAGTTTGCGAACGATTTGAGAATACTCCAGTCATTTAAAGAAATGGAAGAACCGTTCGAGTCGCATCAGATTGGTTCGTCCGCAATGCCGTATAAGCGCAACCCCATGAGAAGCGAAAGAATATGCGCTCTTGCCAGATACGTAATTTGCGACTCTTTGAATCCGGCGTTTACTGCGGCAACACAATGGTTTGAAAGAACGCTTGATGACTCGGCAAATAAGCGTATTTCCGTTGCCGAGGCATTTCTTGCCATTGATTCAATATTAAATATCTACATAAACGTAACAAACGGTTTAGTAGTTTATCCTAAAATGGTGCGAGCAAGACTTATGGCAGAGCTTCCGTTTATGGCGAGCGAAAACATCATGATGGACGCCGTAAAGAAAGGCGGAAACCGTCAGGAACTGCATGAGAGAATCAGAACACATGCAATGGACGCCGGAAAAGTAGTGAAAGAGCAGGGCGGAGCAAACGACCTTCTTGAACGTATTGCGGCAGACCCGGCGTTTGGGCTGACAATGGAGGAAATACAAAAAATTGTCGTTCCGGAAAACTATACCGGAAGATCATCAAGCCAAGTAGTAGAATTTGTTGAAAACTGCGTCAAACCCGCTCTTGCTAAGTTTAAAGGCGAACTCGGAAAAGACTTTGAACTGACGGTTTAAAATAAACGGTTTATTATAATTGAGGTAAGTTGTATGGAAACAGTAAAGCTGTGGGAAAAACAAACACCATATTTTGTACCTGAGTACAGTCAAGAAGAAACAACTCTTACTTTGTATCATGCTGAAAATCCAAGCAAAGAAAAAGGTTTTGTAATCATTTGTCCCGGCGGAGCTTATGTCGGGCGAGCATATCATGAGGGAGAGCCGGTCGCGCAAATGCTCAATAAAGCGGGAATATCGGCGGCTGTTCTCAATTACCGTGTTGCTCCTTACAAACACCCGGCGATGCTTGCAGACGCGAACAGAGCAGTGCGCTTTGTAAGATATCACGCAGAGCAGTGGAAAATTGATCCGGAGAAAATTGCTATACTGGGTTTTTCAGCCGGAGGACATCTTGCCGTTTCCGCCTGTGAGCACTATGATTACGGAAAGACGCAAGATGAGAGCGCTGACGAGATTGACCGCATGTCTTCACGTCCGAATGCCGGAATTTTTTGCTACCCGGTTGCAACTCTTGATACCGAATTTACTCATTTAGGAACTCTCCGTAGCTTGCTGGGGGATACTCCTGATGAGAAGCTTGTTCATAAACTTTCCGGTCAGAACAGCGTTCCGGATGACTGCCCGCCTGTATTTATTTGGCATACTGCTGAAGATCAAGGCGTAGATGTAAATAACAGCCTCTTGCTTGCACAAGCCCTCAAGCGCAAAAAAATTCCGTTTGAACTGCATGTGTTCCCGTATGGCGCACATGGTCTCGGATTAGCCGAAGAAAATGAAAACGTAAGTCAGTGGTCAAAGCTTCTTGTGTCCTGGCTTAAATTGTACGGATTCCTCGGATAAATACGTATGTATAATTAAACTCAAATAATAATGGTAACAATAAATTTAAAGAGCACTGTGGCGAAATTGCCGCAGTGCTCTTGGTTTTATTATTGTTAATTCGGTTAAAGAGAAGCATCGATAGGCTTTTCAATCAAGGTCAGCGTATCAGTATCAACGATAGAAACAGTGCAATTTGATGCATTTTTTATGTTTGTTATTGTGATATTAACGGGACGAGCTGAGTCAGGATTATTAAGAGTCAAGGACTTAAAGCCGATCATCTTTCCACGCTCATCATATACACCAACAAGAATGGAGCATCTTTGTACATGCACATATTTTAAATCTAAAGTGATATCCATAGTACCGTCGTCAGTACTGTAATCAAATTCAGTAACCGTAAGACTGTTCTTGGGGTTTGTAAAAGCTTTAAGAACAGGGAAAGCGTCAGAATTTATCTGCCATACTTCTTCAGTGTAAAAACCTAATTCCGTGAGATAAACTTCTTCGTAGAAAAGATTTATATATTTTTCCAATTTTACGTTTTCGTTTTTCGGAATAATGTCTCCGGTTATGGTCATCTTGCTGTAGTAACGGCAGTTGTTAACATCGGCGTACTCGTCTGCATAGGCATATATCGCACCGGCATATGAGGAATTATCAGAGCTTGACTTGGATGATACAGAACCGGTTGCAAAGCAGCTGCGAATGTTTCCGGATTTGTCAGATGAGCTGGCTTGCGTGGACTCGGAAATAGATCCGGCAATGCCTGCCGCATAGGAAGATACTTCGGAAACAGAAGTGATGTTTCCTGAATAATAGCAATTTGCAATTCCGGATAAGCCTCCGGATGAAGACACAAGTTTGCCGACAATTCCGCCGACAATCGCGGATGCTTTTGAATCAACCGAAATATCTGCAACAACATAGCAGTTGGTTATATGAACATTTGAATCGGCATTTTCGGAAACATATCCTGCAATACCGCCAAAGTAGACTGTGTTACCGTTTGCAATAGCAGCAGCGGTTGCCTTACATTCTGAAATTATCGTGTCAGTTTCATTTCCGTCTGCTGAAACATATCCCGCTATAAAACCAACATAGTTTTCAGCCGCTTCTGATATGCCGGTTGTGTTTACGTTGTCAGCCGAAAGTTTTGTTATAGTTGCATTTTTCACATAACCGAAGATGCCGGCATATGCTGATGCTTCAAGGTCAAGGAAGAAGTTTGAAATTGTATAACCATTTCCGTTAAAAGTACCGGTAAATGGGTATTTCTCGGTTCCGATAGGAGTCCAAATCTGCCCTGACAGATCTATATCATGGGTCAGCTCATAATTGGCTGAGGCAAGATCAGAAGAATTTTGCAGTGCTTGTGCAAGATAAAACAGTTGATATGCGTCAGTGATAACATATGGATTTTCTGATGTACCATCACCTGACAGGAACGGATATGATGAAATTCCATCCCATGCAGTGTTTTCGGATTTTTTATAAACAGCGTAATACGTAGTGTTTTTCTTTATTGTTACGTTTTCGGTGTCTAAGGGATTTCCGTTTTCAGAGAGCGACCAGTGAGAGAAAGTGTACGTATAAATGTCGTCGCTTGGCTTTTGAGGAGCTTCAGGGAATATAACAGTTTCACCGTATTCAAACTCCTGCGAATGGAAAATTTCTCCCATAGCACTGAAACTTGCAGTGAATTTCGTTAATTCTTCAGAGTAATTAGCGTAAAAATTCGTGTTCCCGTATATATTATACTCTTCAGGAACAACAGCCGTTCCATCCGGATACAAAGACCAGTGTGAAAAAACTTTTTCAGTTCCTACAGGCTTGGAAGGAGCTTGAGGAGAAGAACCTGACGCAATATTTTCTTCAATACTGAGTGTCTTTTCGCCATCTAAGAATCTTGCGGTGTATAAGAAATTCCCGTGTGGATTAGGGGAGAGCTGAGGTGTGTTAAGCGTTGCGTCGTCATATATCCAAATTTGAGAGTCAAAGCCTGCGTAAGATGAAAGATCATTATCAGTTCCGACCGGAATAAGTGTTTCGACCGGAGATTCGGTTTGTTGAACAGAAATAAGTGAAGACTCATGAGCATAGCAAGCGATAAATGCAATATCATCTTGAATAGCTGAAACAAATCTTCCGCCGGCAGAAGCTGCTGAATTATTATCTATTACGCTTCCGGAAGAATAGCAAGAGTCAAGAGTAAGCGTAGCGTTGGGAAAAGCTCCTGCCACGCTTGTAAATCCTGCGATGTAAGACGTGAACATCTTGCTTTTTGAGTATACGTTGGCGGTAGAATAACAATTTCTGATAATGAGATCCGGCGTGTTGGAAACAGCATAACCTGAAAAACCGCCTGCGTATATCTCACCATAGCCTTGTGAAGTTATTCCTCCGACACTGTAAGAAGTGTCAACGGTTATTGTTGCTGTATCGCCAGTGCCAATATAACCTAAAAGCCCTCCTGCGTATATGTTGTCCTTAATATTTGAACGCTGAGCAGTGGAGATTGCTGAAATATCAGCGTTTGCGAAAGAATTTGAAATTGATACAGTACCGGAAATAGATGCGGTGTAACCGATAAGTCCGCCGGTGCGGATAAACAGTTCATCAGCAAAATCCGGCATTTTGGCTTCAACTGTTGATGAGAGCCGGACGTCGGCAGAGCAGTCGGATACGGAGATTGTCGCTCCTTCCGATGAATGAATATATCCTGCAAGTCCTCCGCTGTAAACATTGGCAATTTGGCTGGTAAGCGTTACTTTAGAGTCGGTAACATGACAGTTTTCTATTGAGGATGTAACACCATTTCCTATGGACAGTAATCTGCCGACAATTCCTCCGAAGTAAATATAATCGTCCGTATCTATGACTACAGTTAAATCAGAAACATTAAAGTTTTTAATTGTACCGTTGTATACCAGTCCGAAAAAGCCTGCATATCTTGTGTTGACAATTGAGAAATTTGATACAGTATAGCCTTTTCCGTCAAATACTCCTTTAAATGTGTAGTCGTACGCCGCATCGTTGCTGAAATAACCGATAGGCGTCCATTCGCTGCCGCCAAAATCTATGTCCTGCGTGAGTTCGTAGTAAGCAGTGGTGTATCTCTCAACGCCGGCGTTTATGTACATTGCAAAACGTATGAGGTCATTTTTGTTTGAAAGCAAATACGGTGCAGCCTCAGTACCATCTCCTCCGGAGAAAACGGAGGCATATAAGGATATTTCCGGCTCCTGCGATTCATCTTCAGCCGAAGCGCCGATAATTTCTTCATCTACACTTGGATAGTAAGTCTCATAAACAGGGAATTCTCCCGATTCTTCAGGCAAGTCAAGAGTAAAATTACTTTGCGTATTAACGTTATCATATATAGACAAGTCAGGCATGTCAATTGCCTGTTCAACTGAAAAATCTATAACCGGCGCAGCACTCACGGGCAGAGCGGAACAAGCTAAGATAGCTGCAAGAGCGCCTGTTGCTATTTTTAATTTGATAGACATACGGATACCTCGCTTAATAGTACTATATGACAATTATACACAATATGCACAAAAAAGTCAATTGTATTTGCGGAAAAATACAGCAAAAAAATGTAGGAGTACAATACATATTGTACACAGCCCGCTGACAAACCCCGTCAGCGGGCATTTAATTTTGCAAAAAGAGAGGAAATATGATATAATATAAGCATAAAAGTCAAGGAGAGACGAAGATGCTAGTAACAGGACAGAACAGACAAAGAAAAATGGAATATGTATTGATAGATGACTTAATGCCGCAAGACCATTTGCTCAGAAAAATAGATAAATACATAGATTTTTCGTTTATCAATGAAATTTGCCGTCCGTATTACTGCAAAGATAACGGCAGACCGGCAGTAGAACCTGAAATCATGTTTAAAATGTTGTTCTTGGGCTATCTTT
>QAKH01000054.1 GCA_003343885.1 Clostridiales bacterium
GTGTATTGGTAATATTTCAAACCGTTTGACACGCAGTATGATGGCACAAATTTAACATCTACCTGAACCTTTTGACCGGGGTATTCGGCTCTTTGATAAGGCTTGGGTTTACGTTCTGTTGTTGCTTTGATTTCAGGCTTTATCCATTTGTTTACCACCCTCACAAGGCTTACATAACTTCTTTTATATCCACTCTTTCTTAAAGAATTCCACAGCATTATCATATCATCCTTGTATCTTGGATAACATCTTAGTATCATTTCTTTTTCTTCCGGCGTATGTTCGTTGGGATGATGATGTGGTCTGTGACTTTTGTCAACTAAGCTTTTCCAACTTTTTCCATCATATTTTGCTCGCCATTCATATATTGCATTTCTGCTTATTCGGTAATAATTTGCTACCTCTGTTACTCCTACTTTGTAACTTTTCTTTACAACACGTTGACGAAAGTGGGCGTTTGATGTTAAAATGTTCATTGAAAATAGCTCCTTTGCGATATTTGTTTTTGTCGTTATTAACATTATATCACATTTGGAGTCTATTTTCTTTTTTTATTTGTCACCTATCAATTGTATCATAACATTTTTCTAAAAAAACAAAAATAATTTTTTGGAAGCTCTTTTTATCATTAAATCATTGCAGTTCTCCTTTTGACTCAGCAAAATGACACAGCACTATTGCGGCGTTTTGAGCGGAAACAGACACACACTCATTTTTATAACTAACATCTCCGTAAAGTACGGTATCCACAGGATTACATAACTCAAACACATGGTCTTGCGCAGTTAGGTTTACCATAACCACAGCAACATATTCATCAAATCTTCTCTCATATGCGCAAAGTCCGCCCTCGTGCTTTAAAAACTCAATATGCGCGCCCTCGAACGCTTTACAGCTTCTCTTTAGGTGACAAAGCTTCTTATAGTGCTCCACAAGCTCCGTATCCTCTTTTCCCCACGGATACGGCTTTCTGCAAAAAGGATCCCCGAAACCTTCAACACCCGCCTCATCTCCGTAAAAAACCGACGGCATACCCGGCAAGGTAAATTGCAGTACAGACGCTATTTTCAACAGACTGACGGCTTTTTCCCTCTGCTCTCGTGATAGTTTGTATGTGGACTTTTCACGATTTGTAAGCATCTCGTCTGCGTCGTTTCGTCCAAGCTCGGTCAAAATACGCGCAGTATCGTGTGTTGAAAGAATATTCATTAAAACAGAGGAAACCTGAGCCGGGTACGATGAATATATTTCGGTAACGGTATTGTAAAAGAATGTGCAGTCAGCGTTTTTTACAAAATCAATAATTGCGTTTTTTATCGGATAGTTCATTACGCTGTCAAGCTGGTGTCCGTTTAAATAGAAGCGTCTTGAGCCGTACGCAACCTTATCTGCGGCGTTTTCCCAGACTTCTCCTATTATAAGAGCTTCGGCAGACTGCTTCTTAACAACCCTTCTCAACTGCTCCAAAAAGTCTTTCGGCAGTTCGTCTGCAACGTCAAGGCGCCAACCCGATATTCCCTTTTTAATGTAATGGTCGACAACGCCGTTTTCGCCGAGAAAAAATTCTCTCAAGGAAAGACTTGTGTTATTAAGCTTTGGCAGTATGCGTATTCCCCACCAACATTCGTACTCTTCAGGATAATTTTTAAAAGTATACCAGTCGTAATACGGAGAATTTTTTGACTGGTACGCCCCGATACTGTCATATTTGCCGCAGCGGTTAAAATATCTGCTGTCGTCGCCGGTGTGATTGAATACTCCGTCAAGTATAACATGTATTCCAAGTTCGTTCGCATGATGCAAAAGCTCGTCGAACGCACTCTCGCCGCCGAACATTTCATCTATTTGCATGTAGTCGCCGGTATCGTATTTGTGGTTTGAGTACGCCTTGAAAATCGGGCTCAGGTATATGCAGTTGACGCCCAGTTCCTTTAGGTAGTCAAGTTTTGCCGAAACGCCGTACAGATTTCCGCCGAAAAATTCATTGTTGGCAAGTTTCGCTCCGGGGTATTCTGCGTATTCAGGTATACCGGTATCCCAATTGCTGTTTATTTTGCAGTCTGTTCTTGTCGGAACAACCTCCGGCGTTTTGCAAAAGCGGTCTACAAAAATGTGATACATTACGGCTTCTTTTGCCCACTCCGGAGTGTAAAAATCTTCGGAATATACTAAAAGTCGGAAGCGCTGTACCTCGCTTAGGTTATCCGTGACATGAAAATCTATATTATTTAAGGACGAAAGATAAAAGCTCTTGCCTGTGCCGCAGTCAAGTTTTACAGTAAAATAAAACAAGCCGTTTTTTCTTTGAGCGCACAGTTTTTCAAAGTCAACAAGGCAGTAATAAATATCTGCTCCGAGTTCTGTATCCTCATACACGAAAGGAATACCGGTTTCTTTTCCGGTGCTGTCATCGAGCATAGTCAGAAAGCAGGAGCATACCCCGTATTTTCTTGAAACCGAAAGGCGGAATACAGGTCTTTGCAAAAGAGAAAAAGCCGAGGTGCGGCTGCATTCCGCGCCGTTTACAAATCGGCTTAAACATATGTCTTTATTATTTGTTGACGGCGCAATTTTACAAAGCAAATTTCTGCCTCCCTTTGCGGTGTATTAAGTATCGGTTTTAACCGCTAAAGTTTTTTGAGATGTTTTTAACCGCTGTTATTTTTCAGCTATGTTTTAGCCGCTGTTAACTTTCAGTGCTGTTTTAGTCGCTGCTTTATTCGCTGTTTTAGCCGCAGTTATTTTGACAAAAATCAGCTTGCCGCAATTGTTTCACGGCAAGCCGTTTTTATTTCATTAGAATCACTTGGACGTTATTTTCCTTAAATGCCAGATGTTCTGCGCATATTCTTCTATGCTTCTGTCGGCGGCGAATTTGCCTGCGGAAGCCACATTCATAAGCGACATCTTATTCCAGCGCTTTTTGTCAGCGTAAGCTTCGAGCGCCTTTCATGGGCAAGCATATATGAATCAAAATCTGCAAGACACATAAACGGATCGGATATACCCCTCTTGCTTGCGACAAGATAGTCATACATGCCGGAAAAGCTCTCTCCGTTAAATCCGGTGTGCAGGCTGTCAATTACATGTCTTAATCTCATATTGTGGTGATAGTATTCCGCCGCACTGTAACCACGTGTCCACATATTATTTACTTCTTCCGTAGTCAGTCCGAAAATAAAGATATTGTCTTCTCCGCATTCCTCAAGCATTTCGACATTTGCTCCGTCAAGAGTTCCGACGGTAATCGCTCCGTTAATCATGAGCTTCATGTTTCCGGTGCCGCTTGCCTCCTTGCCGGCAAGAGATATCTGTTCGCTTATTTCAGACGCCGGTATCAGGGCTTCGGCAAGGCTCACACAATAATTCTCAAGGAAAACCACCTTAAGCTTTTTAGAAATTACCGGATCCTTGTCAATTTCCGCGGAAATATGGCATATGAGCTTGATTATCTGTTTTGCCATATCGTAACCGGGCGCAGCCTTTGCTCCGAACAGAAAAGTCTGAGGCGTCATATCCATATTCGGGTTTTCCTTAAGATCAAGGTAAAGGCTTATAATTCTTAAAGCGTTGAGCAGCTGACGTTTGTATTCGTGCAGCCTTTTTATCTGAACGTCGAAAAGGGAATCCGGATCGATAAGGATACCGCTCTTTTTCATCAGCAAATCCGCAAAAGTTCTTTTGTTGGCGCGTTTTATCGAGCCTATTCGTTCAAGAACTCCTGTATCTGTGCTGAACTTCGCGAAATCCTTTAACCTTTCCGGCTGTTTTCTGTAATCCGTGCCTATGCACTCGTCAATAAGCGCCGCAAGCGACGGATTGGAATAGCATAACCATCTGCGGTGAGCAATACCGTTAGTGACATTAGTAAACTTCTCCGGCGTCAGCTTATAGAAATCTTTAAAGCAGGAATTTTTTAATATATCTGAATGGAGAGCCGAAACACCGTTAACGGTATGCGAGCCGACTATGCTTAAATTTGCCATTCTGACCTGCCCGTACGCAATTATCGCCATTGACGATATCTTATCCCAGCCGCCGGGGAATTTTACCCACGCGCTGTCGCAGAAACGCCGGTTTATCTCACATATTATCATATACATTCTCGGAAGTCTTAACTTGAACAGGTCTTCATTCCACGTTTCAAGCGCTTCCGGCATGATTGTGTGGTTGGTGTACGACATAACATGCGTAACAATATCCCATGCCTTTTCCCACGACATGCAGTAGTCGTCCATAAAAATACGCATAAGCTCAGGTATGCACAGAGCCGGGTGTGTGTCGTTTATATGAATTGCAACTTTGTCGGCGAAATTGTCAAGCGTACCGTACACTGCCATGTGGTCGCGGATAATGCTCTGGCAGGAAGCCGAAACGAGAAAATACTGTTGGGTTAGTCTTAACATCTTACCTTCAACATGGTTATCCGCGGGATAAAGTACCTTGGAAATGGCTTCGGCATTTGTGTTTTTCTCTACTGCTTTCATGTACTGTCCTTGGGAAAACAGTCCCATATCGAAGCCGACAATATCCTGCGATTTCCACAGTCTTAACAGGCTTACCGCCTCGCAGTCGGAGCCGGAAATCATCATATCGTTTGCGACGGCTTCAACTTCTTCTGCGTCTTCATAAGTGATGACGCACCTTCCGCTTTCCCAGCTTTCCTTAACATGACCGCCGAACTTTACCTTGAATACTCGGTCGGTTCTCGGCACAAGCCAGACTTCTCCGCCGGGCAGCCATATGTCGGGCAGCTCTACCTGAAGTCCGTCTACAAGCTTTTGTTTGAAAAGTCCATACTCATACAGAATTGAAAAGCCGGTTGCCGGATAGTCAAGCGATGAGAGAGAATCCATAAAGCAAGCGGCAAGTCTGCCAAGTCCGCCGTTTCCGAGTCCTGCATCAGGCTCCTGCTCATACAATTCATTAAGATTGAAGCCCATTTCATCGAGTGCGGCGCGGTAAGCCTTTTCAAGATCAAGGTTGTTAAGATTTGTTTTAAGCGATCTGCCGAGCAAAAACTCCATGCACATGTAGTAAACTCTTTTTCCGCCCTGCTTATTTACTGCCCTTTTGTAATCCTTTCTCTTCTGAGCAAGGATATCCTTTACGGTCATTGCGCACGCCTTATACATTTGCTCCTTTGTCGCTTCTGCCGCCGAAACTCCAAAATAGCGTGACAGCTTTGACTCCAGACTCTGCCTTATCTCGTTCTTTCCTGTCTGCATAAAATAAATACCTTTCTGTTGAGTTGAATACGGTTAAATGCCTTTTGCTGTACCGAGCGCAGCGTTTCACAGCAAATCTCTGTGCTCCGAATCACTGCGCTCGGCTGTATCATACTGATTTTAGCATAAATTTTTGTACATTTCTACATAGTTCTTAGCCGAAACATTCCAGCTGAAATCTATATTCATTATTCTTTTTACCAAGCGCTCCCACTTTTCGGGATCTTTGTAAAGCGCAAGAGCTGCGAAAATCCTGTCTTTCAGCTCATACATGTTGTAATTTCTGAAAGTAAAGCCGTTGCCGTATATTTCGCCGCCGAACTCGTAGTAACCTTTTATGGAATCATACAAGCCTCCGGTTTCCCTTGTAACCGGCACGGAACCATAGCGGGACGCTATCATCTGTGCAAGTCCGCACGGCTCGCTCTGAGACGGCATGAGGAAAATATCGGAAGATGCGTAAATTTTCTTTGACATTTCCTTGTCATACATTATGAGAGCCTTTACTTTTTTCGGCTGATTTGCCGCCATCCTCTCAAAAAACTCTTCATACCTGCGTTCGCCTTTTCCGAGAACAACGAGCTGTGCGTCGCTGTAATTGAGCACGTCTTCTATAATTCCGGTAATCAAATCAATTCCCTTGTGGTCGGCGAGACGCGAAATAACTGCAATGAGCGGCACTTTTTTGTCTACATTAAGCCCGAGCTCCTTTTGAAGCGCGGTCTTGTTCTTGCTTTTGCCTGTTATATTTTCCGCAGAGTAACGGTATTCTATGCTTGTATCTGTTTCGGGATTGTAATAATCGTAATCAATGCCGTTAAGTATTCCGGAAAACTTATATGCGTTTCGGTTCAGAATATAATGCATACCGTGCGAATATTCCGGATACTTTAATTCTTCGGCATATGTCGGGCTTACGGTTGTTACCCTGTCGGCAAGGGCGATAGCGCCCTTCATGAGGTTTATGCAGCCGTCGTTCTCGACAGCCGAATAATATTTGTTGTCCAATCCGAAAACATCTCCGAGGATAGCCGGATCATACTTTCCCTGATAGGCAACATTGTGTATTGTAAATACGGCTCTTATTTTGTTGTAATCCGGGTTATCGGCAAACATGGTTTTAAGGTATATGACCGAAAGCGCGCTTTGCCAGTCGTGGGCGTGCAGTATGTCGGGAACAAAATCAATGAATCCCAAGACGTGCATGACGGCGCTTCCGAAAAATGCGAAGCGTTCGCCGTCGTCGTAGTTTCCGTACATATCCGGACGTTTAAAATAGTATTCATTGTCAATAAAGTATACCGTAACACCATCTTTTTCAAGACTGAATACTCCACAGTATAATTTTCTCCATGACAGCGGCACAGTTATGTTTCCCAAAAAGGTCATCTGCTCACGGTATTTTCCGTCGATTGACCCGTAAAGAGGCATAATTACGCGCATATCAACTGTTCCGCCGCTTGCCTTTATACATGCGGCCGGAAGTGAGCCGAGCACGTCCCCAAGTCCGCCCGTCGCCGCATACGGCACCATTTCAGAGCCTACCATCAGAATTTTTATTGCCATATATACCACATTTCCTTTCACAGAGTTTTCTGAAATTTGCCTTCAACAAACCGCCTATATAACAGCTCCCTTACCGATTGAAAACGGATGTGTTTCGTGCCCTGAAAGACATCTGCCGTTCTTTATGACGGCATTCTTATCGCTTATTACGCAATTAAGAACTACGTTATCTCCCACAAAGGAATCCTGCATTATAATAGAGTTTCTTATTACGGTGTTTTTTCCGACCTTGACGCCTCTGAATAATATTGAATTCTCAACTATTCCCTCGATAACGCAGCCGTCGGCAATGAGTGAGTTCTGTACCAAACTTCCGTCAAGGTACTTAACCGGCGCAGAGTTCTTTACCTTTGTGTATATAGGTCTGTTTTTTACGCCGAACAAATTCTCCTTAATATCCTTGTTAAGCAAGTCCATACTGCTCTTATAGTACTTGTCAAGTGAACCGATGGAAGCGTAATAACCATCAAACTTGCTGTACATCATGAACTTTGAGGTATCTTTTCCCCGTGCAATTATATCTTTGGTAAAGCTCTTATATCCCCTTGCCAGCGAATCAAGTACGATGTTTTCGAGATATTCACGCTTAAGAACAAATATATTGAGGCAGACATTGACGTTGCCGTACACATTGCTCGGGTTATGGAGCAGGTTGGTTACACGGTCTTTTCCGTCCGTTTCTATAATTGTGTAAGACGACGCATCTGCTCTGTCAAGAAAAGTATTTTTACCCACGATTGTTATGTCCGCATGATTTTCTATATGAAAATCTATCACATCACGCAGGTCTATATTGCACACGGTGTCGCAGTCCGACAGCACAAAATAATCCTCGGTACAGCGGGAAATGAAATTATATGCCCCGATAATTGCTTCAAGCCTGCTTGAATAGGGCTGAACGGAGCCGGTTGTATTGTCAAAAGCAGTTATGAACGGCGGTAAAATCTTTATTCCTCCGCTGCTGCGTGATAAGTCCCAGTCCTTACCGGAGCCGATATGGTCCATAAGCGACTGATAATTATAGTGTGTAATTATTCCGATTTTTGTTATATCGGCGTTCACCATATTTGAAAGCGCGAAATCGACAAGGCGATATCTGCCGCCGTACGGAACGGATGCCATGGTTCTCTTATGGGTAAGTTCGGGAATGTTCCTGTCATGTATGTTAGAAAAAATCAATCCTGCAGCGTCGTTCATTATTCCTTACCTCCCTTATTGCCTTTTTCGCTGTATATGGTGCCGGGCTCTATTTGCACACCGTCCGAGAGTTTTACTTTCGCTCCTATCACAGTTACGTCGTTATCCTCTCTCTTTTCTTCGCCTATGACGCACTCTTTGCCTACAATTACGTTTTCACCAATAATGGCGTACTCAACCCTTGAATTTTCGCCTATTACCGTATCCCTCATGATCACGCTGTCTTTAACCACTGCACCTTTTTCAACAGTCACACCGCTTGAAAGAACGGAATTTATGACAGTGCCTTCTATCACGCATCCTTCGGTTATGACTGAATTTTCTATTCTGGCACCGGCGGCAACATACTGAGGCGGTTCTGCAGCGGTTCTTGAAAGTATTTTCCACTCGTCGTCCTCAATATCAAAAACGGGATTTTCACCGAGCAGATCCATGTTGGCGCTCCATAAGCTGGATAGTGTTCCTACGTCTTTCCAATATCCTTTGAAAGGATACGCAAACATTCTTTCTCCTGCCGAGAGCATATTCGGGATAATATTTTTTCCGAAGTCCTTTGACGACTGCGGATCATTCTCGTCGGCAATAAGGTAATCGAACAATTTCTTTTTGCTGAAAATATATATTCCCATAGAAGCTTTGGTACTTGTGGGATTTTTGGGTTTTTCCTCAAATTTGTATATCGATCCGTCATCATTGGTTGACATAATTCCGAAACGGCTCGCTTCCTCAATAGGCACTTCGATTACGCTGATTGTGCAGTCGGCTTTGTTCTTTTTGTGGAAGGCGAGCATTTCTGAGTAGTCCATTTTATAAATATGGTCGCCTGAAAGAATGAGCACATAATCGGGATCGTACCTGTCTATAAAGCGAATGTTCTGATATATGGCGTTTGCCGTTCCCTTATACCAGTCGGCACCGTCTTTTGCCTGATACGGAGGAAGAATGGTAACTCCGCCCATATTTCTGTCAAGGTCCCACGGCTGGCCGTTGCCTATATACTCATTCAGAAAAAGCGGCTGATACTGGGTTAATACACCCACCGTATCAATTCCGGAATGTACACAGTTTGTAAGGGGAAAATCTATTATGCGGTACTTAGCTCCAAACGATACCGCAGGTTTCGCCGTGCTTTCGGTCAGTGCATAGAGTCTGCTTCCCTGTCCGCCGGCAAGAAGCATCGCCACGCATTCTTTTTTTCTGAACATATTGTCTGTTACCATCCTTTCAAATTTTATACTAAAAAGTCAAGACGCTTTTTTATATTCACCATATTCGCCGGGTAATTTAAAGACTGTTTTCTTTTTGTACTCACTGACTTAAGTCTTGCTTGTTTGCGGAAGCTTTGCTTTTAGCCGGAGCTTTTGTGCGTTTGAATATCGTCACACCCATCGGAGGGAGATCAGCCCTTATAATGTTAGTATACTCCCCGCGCTTTTCTTTCTGCGACTTTTTGATATCCTCGTTTAACAGAGAGCTTCCGCCGTATTCGGCTTTGTCGCTGTTAAATATTTCCCGATAGTATCCGGCTGCCGGTACGCCTATGGGGTAGGAAGGTCTTGGCACCGGTGTAAAGTTGAGCATTATTACAAGTTCTTTTCCCTTTTTGTCACGTCGTATATATCCAATAATACTCTCACTGCTGTTGTCACACTCAACCCACCTGAAACCGTCCCAAGAGTCATCACATTCCCATAATTCGGGATGTTCCAGATAAAAATGATTCAGTTCGCTTACATAATGCTGCGTTTTCGCGTGCATTTCATAATCTAACAGGAACCATTCCACACTGCCTTTGTAGTCCCACTCCTTAAACTGTCCGATTTCACTTCCCATAAACATAAGCTTTTTCCCGGGATGAGTCATCATGTAGGCGAGAAATACTCTTAATCCGGCGAATTTCTGTTCGTACTCACCCGGCATTTTATCAAGCAGCGAGCGCTTTCCGTGTACCACCTCGTCGTGAGAAACTGGTAAAATATAATTTTCCGAAAAGGCATACATCATTGAAAAAGTTAATTTATCGTGCTTGTACTTTCTGAACAGCGGATCGGTGCTGAAGTAATCCAGCGAGTCATTCATCCAGCCCATGTTCCACTTAAAATTAAAACCGAGCCCGTCCTGTGAGGCAGGTTTTGAAACTTTTGCCCACGCTGTTGACTCCTCGGCAATAAACAGCGAGTCGGAATATTCTTCGCGTATAATGTCTCCGAGCTTTCTGAAAAAGGCAATAGCTTCAAGACATTCCTTTCCGCCGTAAGCGTTGGGAAGCCATTCGCCGGGCTGTTTGTCGTAGTCAAGGTAAAGCATTGACGCCACCGCGTCAACACGCAGTCCGTCAACATGGTATTCCCTTAACCAGTACATGGCGTTTGAAATGAGGAAGCTTTCGACTTCGTTTCTGCCTACGTCAAAGCGCCTTGTTCCCCAGCCTCTGTTTTCCATTTTGTCCGCACCCTGATACTCATAAAGAGGAGCGCCGTCAAATTCGTAAAGGCCGTGCTCGTCTTTCGGAAAATGCGCGGGCACCCAGTCGAGTATTACCCCGATACCGCTGCGATGCATATAATCGACAAAATACATAAAATCGTGAGGGGTTCCGAAACGTGACGTCGGAGCGTAATATCCGCAAACCTGATATCCCCAGGAACCGTCGTACGGATACTCAGCCACAGGCATAAGCTCAACATGAGTATATCCCATCTGCTTTACATACTCTGCGAGTTCATGTGCAAGCTCTCTGTATCCGAGAACGCTTCCGTCCCCGTGCTTTTTCCAGGAGCCGCAGTGAACCTCGTATATGTTCATCGGGACCGAATATTCACCCTCGGTTATTTTTTTCTTTCTTGAGGTCAGCCATCTGCTGTCCTTCCACTCAAACCCGGATATATCGTAAAACACTGACGCCGTGTTCGGAGCGTGTTCGGAGTAAAAAGCGTACGGATCAGCCTTATATATCTCTCCGGCTGAGCTTTTGACTATATATTTGTATTTGAAGTTTTCCTCAAAAATTTCCGCTTTTACCTTTATCTCCCAAATACCCTGATCAGTTATCTTTTTCATGGGCATATCCGCCTGCCAGGAATTGAAATCCCCGGCAATGAAAACCGTTTCGGCGTTTGGCGCCCACGTGCGGAAAACATACATGTCTTTCCCGTCTTCATTTATTTTATGCGCACCCATGTACTCATATGCTTTGAAGTTTGTTCCCTCATGAAAAAGGTATGTTGCCATATCGCCTGTTTTGTTCTTCTTCATCGGATTTTTCCTTTCAGCTTGTTTTTTTGTATTCCTTTTATTAAAGTATACCACTGATTTACTTTTAATTCAATAGTTTTTAACTAAAAAGAAATATTTTTTTGTATAATTAAGTTAATTTTTTCGATTTAAATGTAAAATATATGTATAATTACGACAAATTTCCGTAAAAAAATACCTCAAGAATGTTTTGTCAAAATTCACAACAATTTTCGTCATATTTACCAAGTTTATTCAAGATTGTTGACTTGAGGAATAATAGTATGTATACTTGTCATATAACTTGCTGATAAGTTGCTGAAAGGAAAGGTCTGAAATGAGAAAAAGCATTCAACTGATATTGGTTATTTTGGTCACATTGCTGTTAGCCGCAGGTTGTGCGGAAAGCGGTGTTAAACAGGTCGTTTTTTTAACCGGAACCGATGAACTCACGTATGTTGTCCGTCCTGACGCCGCTACTCAAGAAGCCTCGGACGCTGCGGTAAGATTAAGAAAGATAATATCCGAGCAGTGCGGCGAGTCTTGTGTCGGAAGCACTACGGATTACGTAGGAAAAAAGGAAACGTTCCCCGAAGAAACCAAAGAAATACTTGTCGGTCTTACCAACCGCAAAGAATCGGAACAGGCTTACAGCCTGCTTCCGCAACGAGCAAATAACGGCAAAGATTTCGCCATTGCCTATATCGGAAACAAGCTTGCCATTGTCGGCGGCTCTGACGAAGCTCTTGACGACGCGGTAACTTATTTTGCTGAAAACTATATTGTTGACGGAACGGTCACTGTACCGGAAGACCTGTCATACGTGTATATTTTTGAATATCCAAAAGTAATGGTCGGCGGCGTGGAGCTGTGTGATTTCAGCATAGTATATCCGTACAACGACAACTATCTGTACCGGACGGCTGCTGAGAATCTGAGCGCCATTATTGAGGAAAGTGTCGGATACTCGCTTCCTGTCATAAACAGCCTGCAAAAGGATACGGTTGAACATGCAATACGTGTAGGACTCACAGAATCGGATACCGAAGAATATATGGTGACTGTTTCTGACGGAAATATCGAAATAACCGGTTCTCCGGCGGCGGTGGAGTACGCTTGCAGCGATTACAGCAAATTATCGTCACTTTTCACCGACTCTGCTGATATTGACGAAACTTTTTCACTTACAGAAAACCGTATCGAGGTACTTGAAAGCCTGTCGGCTGTCCAAGAACCGATAAATGCGGATACGTCGTCATTTGAAGATTACGGACATCGTGCATATGCCTACCATATAATCGACGACGACTCAACAAGCCGAGGCGGTCTTACCTCAAGCTGGGACTATGATTCAAGAGGCGCCGGCGACTCGCAGGGCTATGTATTGCTCACCTCAAACGTAAATGACATAAGCACCGCCGAGCCGTCATATATTACACGTCAGCTCACTCCTCAGAGTGAAGGTATAATAAAATTTGAAACCATGTACGGCTGTTCCGGCGACGGAACCGTAATAGAACTCTGCAACACTCTCGGAGAATATGTCCTTAAACTTGAGTTTGCCGACAGAACTATGTACATACTGACTCCTGACGGAAACATGGAAAGCATAGCCGAGATGGAGAGTGCGGCTTCTCAGCTTCTTGAAGCGACCGTTGATTTTTACAACGACCAGGTAACGCTTGTTTATGACAATGTTGATATCGGTACGTTCCCGTTCGCGCACGACGTTTCATATGTTGACATGCTGCGGTTCGGAGTAACCCCCGAAAAAACAGGCAACTTCTCAAGCACGGGCGTAAAAATGTACGCGAATTACCTTGTAAACGAAAGGTTTATCGGGTATGAGGGCGTTCTTCCGTCAGACATAACCTTTGAAGTGCCGGAGGACGCGGAGCTTTGCACCATAAGACCTAACGGCGGAATGTTCGGCGGCAACTTTGACAATAAATCGCTTGAGGTTATTTCCGATTCTTTCAGCATGAAAAAAGATTTTGAAAAAACAAGCGGCAAGGTGGTCTACGAGCTTAAGTTCATGCTTCCTGAACGCGCGGATAATCTCTCATTCTCTCTCAACAGCGGAGAAAACAGCTCTGTTACCGTAAATACGCTTAATTTCGGTTTGTTTACCGACGACGGGGTGCTGCTTCGTGATTATTACAGCGAAAACGTATGGCACACTCTGAGAATAGAAGCCGACACTTCCACTCAAAAAGCGTTGATAAAGCTTAACGGCAAAGAGCTTGGCGAGGTGTGGTTTGAAAATGAAAGCAAGTACTTTGATTCGATTTCCGTTAACTACGCAGGAAATGAGAATGCACACTTCTACATTGATGAAATATATGTTTTTGCCGATCCGCAGTTTGACAACTATGTTCCCGAGCCGGTTATTTCTCAGGACGACGACTATACCGTCGGTATAAATATTTGCTCTCTCTGGCGTGAGGGTACTCACTTCGGATGGGACAAAATCAGCGCATATGACGAAATAAAGCCGCTGCTCGGCTTCTACGACGAAGGCGTTCCCGAGGTCATGGACTGGGAAATAAAGTGGATGACGGAACACGGAATAGATTTCCAGCTCTTCTGCTGGTATGCGTCAAGTCCCGACACGCCTATGATGCATACGCACCTGTTTGACGCGCTGATGAACGGTTACATGAACGCAAAGTACAGCGACAGGATGAAATTCGCTATACTCTGGGAGTGCGCAAACGCCGCGCGTCCGGAATCCTCAGAGGATTTCAGAACGGTATTTGTTCCGTACTGGGTGGAGCATTTCCTTAGTGACGACAGGTACATGACAATTGACGGCAAAGCTCTTATAGCAGTGTTCGGAGCGGAAAAACTTATAGACAGCCTCGGCGGCGCTGAGGCGTGTGCAAAAGAATTTGACTACCTCGATGAAATATGCAAGGAATTAGGCTATGAGGGCGCTATGTATATCGTATGCTCCGGAACATCAAATGCAGGTTCTTTGAAAAACCTCAAAAACGCAGGATTTGATGCTGTTTACGCATACAACTGGGGAAAGACCGGATATGATCCCGATTATACAAAGGACGCAATTCTCGCACAGGTGGAACAGGACATAATACATGTTGTGCCGACGCTGAGCACCGGATTTAACAATGTCGGCTGGGCAGGAACAAGAAGCCCCAACATGAATCTTACGGATTTTGCCTCCATGCTCCGGTACTTCCGCGATGACCTGCTTGAAAGCTATAACCAGGACAACTGGGAAAGTGAGTTTATTATGCTTTCAACCTGGAACGAGTTCGGAGAAGGTACTTACATAACGCCTTCCGGTCTTAACGGTTTCGGGTATGTTGACGAGATTAGAAAACAGTTCGGCAACACTACAGTGGAACATTCCGACATTACTCCTGACGATGAAGCTATGAAACGCTTTACTCAGATGTATTCGCCTTACCGCAACACGCTTGAGCCGCTTTACAGATACACCCCCGAATTCAAGGGCGAGCTGTATGACGGCTGGTACTTCGATGATCCGGAGGACAGAGCAAAATGGGGTATTAGCTTCGGAATTGACACTTACGAGGAAACAGACACGTCTATCACCGGTTCAAGCTCGGCAAGCGACTATGCAATTAAATGCACAGATATGAGCGATATGGACATAAACCTTGACGATATGGCATGCATAAAGGTAGTTATGAAATCCAGCTCCAGAGCGACGGCGCAGTTCTTCTTCCTTACTGACACCGACGACGAGTGGAACGGAACAAAGAGCATTTCGGCAATCGTAGGAACGGACGACGACTGGAAAGAATACACTTTCAGCGCCAAGAATACCGCCGGCTGGACCGGAAAACTCACCGACCTGAGATTTGATCCCATGGACACTGCCGGAAGCTTTGAGATAAAGAGCATTGAGTTTTACGAAAAAGAACAGGCTCGTCTTCACATAAACGGAACGCCTATCGAAAACGAATACGGCTACGATATGGCTGACGGCGACGTTTTCTTCTCGGTTAACCCGCAGACCGGCATTCTCGCACGCCTTGGACTCGCTTACCGTTGGAACAAGGCGGAAAAACAGCTTACTCTGTACAACGCATCCGCAAGCGTTCGCTTCACAATAGGTTCAGACACTGCTGAAATCGGAGTTGCAGACGTGAACGGCTTTGAAACGCCGGAGATTGCAGGCACTATTACCTTATCCCATCCGGTTGGTGAGGTTGACGGACTTCCGATACTTTCTGCGGCGACCATAGCAGAGATTTTCGGGTATGAAGCGTCCTTTGACGAAACCGGAACGTATATAAATATCACAACTCCTTTGATAACATCACAGGATGACTGAAGCTTTGCACTGACGCTTTAACTTTAGAAAGCCGCGCCGTAAAGGCGCGGCAAAACAATTATAAAGAGTGAATTCAAAAGGTAATATTTGTAATATTTAAGGTGATAAAAATGAATACAGAAAATAAAACTCGTCCTCTTCAGGGACTCGCCGACATGCACTGCCATACCTTGCACAGCCATGATTCGTGCGCTGATTTAGATGAACTCTGCAAGCATGCTGTAAGCAAAGGTCTATCCGCAATAGCGATAACTGATCACTGTGATATCTGGCTTTGCGGCGACAGTGCCGCCATGGCTGAAATTGACGCAAGTTTTATGGATGCGTGCAGATATTCCGAAACGTATGCAGGAAAACTTGAAGTCTTGAGAGGAATTGAAATAGGCGAGGCGCTTTGGGATACCGATGCGGCGAAAAGAATTATAGGTTCTCACGAATATGACGTTGTTTTATGCTCCGTACATTCTGTAAGATTCGGAGAGCTTGACATGCCTTACAGCGGAATAGACTTTTCGGGTATGCCGCCAGAGATGTTAAAATCATACCTAAGAAAATACTTTGAAGAGCTTTTGCAAAGTGCAAAAGAGCTTGACTACGACGTTTTGACTCACCTTACCTGCCCTCTTCGCTACATCCGGGGAAAATACGGAATACATATAGATCTTTCCGATTACAGAGAGCTTATTGATGAAATACTAAAAATCGTAATAGAGCGAAAAAAAGCGCTTGAGATAAACACCTCGTGCGTTGGTACGCCGTATGACAGCACGCTTCCGGATTTTGATACAATCAAAAGGTACCTTGATTTTGGCGGTACAATGATAACGCTTGCTTCTGACGCCCATGTGGTACAAAACGTCGGCAAGGATTTTGACGCCGTCTGCCGCCGCTTAAAGCTGCTCGGGGTTAATCAGGCTTATTTATACCGGCATCGCCGCCCTTTTGCCTACTTATTATGACCGTGTTATAACCGTGTTATTACCGTACTTAACAAGGTGGATATGCAAAATATCTTCGCTGAAAGTATAACTGATTTGGCAGACAAGCTGTGACGGATTGCACCGTTCACAACTGCATATTTTTCCGGAGGACAAGAAATGTACGTATACACAAACGACCTGCTTATCAAAAGAATGAACGAATATGACATATTTTTCGGCGAAAGCGGATATGTCCGCACAGACGAGTCATGGAGAAGCAGTAAAGTCTGCTCTCCTTTTACAAGGATATATTATGTCGATGAAGGTAAGGCGCTGCTGCGTACAGCGTCTGAGGATGTAATTATGGAACCGGGCAATGTATATTTGATTCCGGCAGGACTTGTATACGACTACGAAGGTATTCCGTCGGTGCAAAAACTATTTTTCCACATAAACCTGTTCAAGCCGGACGGATACGACATGATGCTTGAATTTGACCGTGTCGGAATACTGCCTTGTCCGCTTGAGCATATGAAATACCTTAAAACCTTATATGAGTCTGACAGCTTTGCAAATACTGTGATAATAAAGAGCTGTATCTGCGAAACCGTTTCCGAAATGATAAAAAAATATCGTATAGGGGCAGAAATGAGGGAGAATTACTCACCTCTCGTGCAAAACACAATGAAGTATATACGAGCAAATCTTTCAGTAAAGCTGAATATTTCGGAGATAGCGGACAAGCAGTTCGTATCGGTGAGCACGCTTACAAAGCAGTTCAAGGAACAGACCGGGCGCACACTCGGAGCTTATATTGACGACCTTATAATGTACTCGGCGCAAAGAAAGCTTTTACGTACCGATATTCCCATAAACGAAGTGAGTGAGAAGCTCGGCTTTTGCGATCAGTTTTACTTTTCCCGCTATTTTAAACGCAGATGCGGAGAAGCTCCGTTAAAATACCGCAAACGTATGAGAACTGTAGACTTCGGAACTCAACCGGAAATCACGATGGTGAAAATAGGCAGGTAAAAACCTATCTAAAACGGTTGAATAAGTGGAGACAAATTAAGGGAAAACCCCCGGCGAGGGTTTTCCCTCTTTTTTAGCCGCAAAGCGGTTAAAAAATTCACCCTTTCCTGCGCTTTATGACGCAAAAAAGAATTTTCGCTCTCTGCGGAGGCTTTTCTTTCGGAGAAAAGCGGGGCAAAAGAACTCGATTTTTATATTTCGCTCTGAGTTTGCGTGCTTGAATTTATGGCACGCAAACGGGCGCGGATTCGCGAAAAACAAAATACGTTATTTTCTCTTGCTCGCCCGCGAATATTGCTGCGGCTCTCAGCCGCCCGCTTTTCTTTCGGAGAAAAGCGGGGCAAAAGAACT
>QAKH01000116.1 GCA_003343885.1 Clostridiales bacterium
ATGAAACTTGTTATTTTCACTTGCTTGTCCGCGAAATTGCAGCGGCGCTTCGCCGCCCGCGAGTATTGCAGCGGCGCTTCGCCGCCCCGCGAATATTGCAGCGGCTCTTAGCCGCTGGGCAGAGCCCCATATAATAAAAACCCCACACACTCTCTTTTATAAAGCGTCCGAAAACACATCTGAAATTACAAAAGAATATCCTCGGATTTGAGCAAGCGGAGCGTCATCAAGAAGATAGTTTACGACGTAAAACTCGCCGTCCGGCTTGCGAACCCAACCCGAATATCCGGTATCCGATTTTGTACTGCGGTCAAAGCTTATCGGGAAGATACGCACTGCCTGCTCATTCCTGTTTTTGACCAGTGCACAGTCGGCGTCAAAGAACGCTCCGAATAAATTCTGCGTCCAGCTGCCGAGCCACGCTTTTCCGCCCTGCATGTACCGATAGGTCATAAGTATTTTGTCTTTGTCGTAAAAATCCACGACGGGACGGTGACAGCAGTCAATGTTCGTATCGTAAACGCCCTCCCACGTCGTACCGAAGTCGTAAGAGATAGCTTTTTTGCAGGAATATCCAAGTCCGGAATTTTCACGCATAAACGCGGCAAGCGTCCCGTCACGCACTTCAAGTATGCTGACTTCGCAAAGATTGTACCTTTCATCCGAGGCAACAACGCTCTTTGTCCAGCTTTTTCCGCCGTCGTCACTGTAATATGCGTATTGCTCAAGCTTCCCTGTTGCCGTGTTTTTGCCGTGTATCCCGAAAATATGCCTGCCGTTTGAGAGAACCTTGTATTTGTCGGGTACTATTCCGCGAAACGGCAATACCTCAGGGCCTTGCCACGATTCCCCGTCGTCGTAAGAGCGCCAGAGGTGCTGTTCCATACGATTTTCGTAGGTTTCTCCGGCTCTGCGGTCGGCTATGTCGCAAAGTATCGCAAGACTGCCGTCGGGAAGTGCGGAAATCCGGGGACAGTTGTAGGCAAACGAGGCGTCGGATATGGGTGTTAACGCCTTTGCTTCTTCCCATGTGCGTCCGCCGTCAACGCTTTCACGTAGGCTCAGCCTTGAATTGTTAAAATCCGCATGATGTGCGCTTTCACGGTATACACATATGAGCTTCCCGGAACGTGTCATGGCAATGTCCGGAAAACATTCGTAAATACCGCTTTTGTTTGAAATAATGTGTTGATTAAGCATCTTGGCCACCTCCGTAAAGCACGCAAGCTTTTATGGCTGCGATTCGTCCGTGAACCGCAAATCAAAAGCCTTCTTCCATTCACCGTCAATGTCGCCGCCTGGCGCACGGCATGTACCCATATCTATTCCGAGCTTACCTGAAACAGCATATTTCATTGCCGCAATAACGCTTCCCGATTTTATGCTGAAGTCGATAACATCGTTAAGCCGCCGCTGATACTCAAGCGCGCCGGAAAAATCATTTTCTTTTGCTTTTTCATATATCGCCGCTGCCCTTTGCGGCATAAAATTATAGGTAGTGCCTATCGCTCCGTCAGCACCCATCGCAAGTCCGCATAAAAGCATTTCGTCGTATCCGTTGTAAAAAATTTTGTCAGGGAATTTACTTCTTAAGCGCTCAAAAGCAAAATAATCATTGCTTGTGAATTTTACGCCTAAAAATCTGTCGTCGCTTAACAGCTCGTCAAACGCGCTTTCGTTTAGCGTCACGCCGGAACGAGCCGGAATGTGGTATAACAGCACGGGAATGTCTACCAAGCCGGCAAGCGTCTTGTAGTAGTCGATAATCTGTCGATCGGTATACTTAAAATAAAACGGAGTTACAGCGCTGACGGCATCGTATCCGAGTGATTCGCAAAGTTTGGCGTATTCGACAGCTCTTTTTACAGACATGTCACCCACGTGAGAAATCAAAGTGGTTTTTCCGGCGCCGAATTTTGCGCATTTACGGTAAATTTCCTCACGTTCTTCCTTTTCCAGCAAAAACACCTCTGCCGAGCTTCCGCAAATATAAAATCCACGAACTCCGTGCTCCATGCAGTACCCCATAAGTTTTTCGATCGAGTCGGTATTGACGTTGCCGTCACTGTCAAACGGCGTTAAAAGCGCCGGGAAAATGCCCTTGAATTTTTCTTTGTCCATTGCGTTGCCTCCGGTACGGTAAATGTCGGCAGGACTGCGAAGCAAGCTTTCGCCTCCTTATCCGCAAGGCAATTATATCACCGAAAATTTATAAAAAATATACGTATCTTGCGCTTTTTTATAAAAATATTGCGGTGTTTGAGAAAATGTGGTACAATACTTTCGGTAACAGAAAAAGAATGAAGGGAAAAAGATATGAACCCGGTAAGCTATTACAGACGTGTCGGAGCGGATAACCTTAATAATGTAAAGCATACCCAGAGCGGAAGCATAGAGTTTTTGCATATAACCGCAGGATCCGGTTCGGTTCTTGCCGGTTCCGCCATTTTTCCCATGATACAGGGAGCTGTTTACGTAATAGACTGCTGTGAGCCGCATTGTACATGTCCTGAACAGCCGAACGAGTACAGGCGCAGTAACTTTTGCATGGATAAATCCGATTTTTACGGCTTTTTAAAAAGCGCCTGCGCAGATGACATATATTCGACCTTAAAACAAAAGCATGCCATGTGCGTGCCGCTTTCAAAGGAAGCTTCAGACGCTGCGGATAAATGCTTTGAAAAACTGCACCGGGATCTTGAAGAACACACGCAGCTTACTGTGTACGGATTTTTTGCCCTGCTTGAACTTTCCCTTATTTTAAAGGACAGCCACTCTCCCGAAGTAAATACCGATATGGGAATCGCGGGAAAAGCCGTTGAATATATCGTGGAAAACCTTTGCGAGGACGTAAGCGCAAGCGCCGTGAGCAAGGCGCTGCATGTCAGCAAATACCACCTTTGCCATACGTTTCACGAAAAAACAGGAATGACTCTTTCCGAGTATGTTCTTGAAAAAAGACTTTCAAAAGCCGAGAGCATGCTTCGCAAAGGAGTTCGTCCCGTAGGAGAAATTGCCTTAGAGCTCGGTTTTTCCTCAGTGTCATACTTTTGCTCGGTTTTTAACAAGAAATACGGTATGTCTCCGCTTGCTTACAGAAAATCCGCCGCTTCTCTCAACTGATTTTGATAAAAAGTAAAAAAATTGAAGAAAATAATGAAAATAATAAAATACTAATAAATTTTGTTGCGGCTGCAACAGAAAACAATGATATAAAGGAGTATAATCTCATTCAAATTTAATATTGGCAGGGAGGAAAAGAAAATGGAAAAAAGAGTAAGTGAATCAAGAACAGAGCAGGTTCAAATATTATCTCAAGGATCGTTAAACGGATATAAAAGGCTTTTCGGCGGAAAACTTATGGAATGGATAGACGTTGTCGCAGCAGTAACGGCAAGACGTCATTCCGGAAGAAATGTGACGACGGCGGCTGTCGACTCGCTTGAGTTTAAAGAGGCGGCATATGCCAATGATACGCTTGTAATTATAGGATATATCACGTATACAGGGAACACTTCCATGGAAATATGCGTCAAAACATATGTAGAGTCGCTTGACGGAACAAGGCGGCTGATAAACAAGGCGTACGTTATCATGGTAGCGCTTGATGAAAACGAGCGTCCGACTCACGTTCCCGGACTCATACTTGAAACCGAGGAAGAAAAACGTGAGTGGGAGCTGGCTCTCCAGAGAAAAGCTGAACGAAGCAGAAGAAAAAAAGAATTTTCGTTTTAACTGCACTTTAATTGCACATAGTTTTCACTTTCCGGGAATATAATAATATATGTGGGAGTATACGCCAATTCAAAGTTAGTTTTTAACAGTTGTCACTACGCGTACTCACATATAAACATATATACACATTCCAACAGCAATGTAAAACATGAAAGGATGATTAATATGGAAATAAAACTCACAAAAGATAATTTTAACAGTGTTGTAGAAGGCGGGGGAAAAACTGTTCTTATTGATTTCTGGGCAACATGGTGCGGACCGTGTAAAATGCTCGCACCCGTCATTGAGCAGCTCGCAAACGAAAGAACCGACGTCACCGTATGCAAGGTAAACGTAGATGAGGAACAGGAGCTCGCTGTAAAATTCGGAATTCAGTCTATTCCGACGCTTGTGCTTCTCAAAGACGGCAAAGAGTGCGGAAGAGCAGTCGGATACCGTGATTATAAGAGCGTGAACGACTTTATTGACATGTAAATTTAATTTGCTGAAGGTTGTAAAACCACCGGATAAGCAAATAAGCAAAGCGCTAAAGAGCGAGCTTTGACCTGTACGATATATGTATATCGTGCAGGCTTTTTTTGCGGCATTTTTTATGACAATATTGACTTTTGTTTTTCAGAGTTGTATAATACGAACGTAAATATTTTATGAAAAAACCGTGAAGACAATAATGCGATTTATGTATCTGTTTTGCCTGATAAAGCTGTTGAAAGCTGGTTTGTCCGTATGACTGTATTTTTCAGAAAAATTAAAAAAATAAAATGAGAGGATTTTTTATGAAACATCGGATTGTGTCTTTGTTTTTGACGCTCGTTCTATGTATGGGGTTGGCTGCCCCGGTATGGGCCGCTTCCACTGTTACGGTGAAGGTGGATTTGGAAGTTGACTATTCTGCCGCTTATGAAGCGCTGGAAGAACTCAATGCGCTCCGCCGGGAAGCGGGCATTGGGGAATTGGTGATGGATGCGGCCATGATGGAAATGGCTCTGCAGCGTGCGGCCGAATGTACCATATCCTTTAGCCATACCCGGCCGGACGGGCGGGATTTTGACACTGCACGGCCGTCCGGCGCCGCTTATGAAAAGCAGGACATGGCGGAGAATATCCTGCGTGACCCCGGCGGCAACGCTACCCCGACGGCCGTGACCCAAAGCTGGTACGATTCGCCCGGCCATCACACCAACATGATGAATGAAAAATACGCATCTGTCGGCATTGCCTGCGTCCGCGACCGGGCGGGGCACGCCTACTGGGTGCAGAACTTCACCGCTGCGGCCGGCACGCCGGAGACCACCCCGTCTTCCGGGCAGGAAAGCTTTTTCTTTTCCATCGAGACAGCGGAGCAGTACATTGACCTCCGGCTGAGCGAGACGAAATTGCACTTGGAAACCGGCGAGAAAGCTATTGTTTATGTCTGCAACGGTGAAACGCCGGTCGTTCCCGATATCATCCGCACCAGTGATGAAAGCGTTGCTTCCCTCAGCATGGAAAACGGGGGCGTATGCGTTTCCGCAATCGGTGCGGGCACCGCAACCCTGACGCTGGGCTTTTCCGGATACAGCGCTGAAGTGACCGTAACTGTGGAACAGGGCATCGGGCTGGAAGGTCTGGCGCTGGCCAATCTGGAGGGCGGGTATTCCGTCGAAGTAGGCGAAAATCTGTACACCACCGTGTACTTCCGGCCGCAGGGCGCGCCCGAATACCCGATTGTCTGGGAAATTGATGACCCTTCCGTTGCCACCATCTCCGGCAGCGGGAACAGCTGTAAGATTACCGGCGTGTCCCCGGGCACAGCCGTCTTGATAGCAAAGACTGCTGAGCCTGTGAACGGCGAAATATTCAGCGCCATGGCCATCATAACGGTGTTTGACGAAACAACCGGCACCGAGCCGACGGATATCAATTTATCCGCTTATTATGTGGAGCTGATGCCCACGGAAGAGGTACGGATTCTGTCGTATGTACAGCCCGGCACCGCGCCGCAGGACGTCACCTGGCGCAGCGAGGATCCTTCCGTTGCCATGGTGGATCAAAACGGCCGGGTGACAGCCGTCGCGGACGGTTATGCGAATATCTATGTTGAAAGCCGGACCGGGGAGGCCAGCGCCCAATGCCGGGTAAACGTTACCAGCAGTTTTCTTGGCAAGCCCCTTTACTATTCTGATGTAAAAGAGGATGATTTTTTCTATGACGCCGTGGCCTGGGCTACCTGCCAGCAGCTGGAAGGGTATGGTATGGATGTGTTTGGCCCGCTGGATGTAGACAAGGGCTGTACACGGCAGGAGATAGTCGAATACCTTTGGAAGCTTTCCGGCTCCCCGCAGCCTGCAGACATTGACAATAATCCTTTTACCGACATCTCTGACTCCATATCCAACCGCGACGCCCGCTGGGCTGTCCAATGGGCGGTAGAAACGGGCGTTACAAGCGGTACCAGCGCTACCACGTTCAGCCCGAACGATACAGTAACGCGGGCACAGGCGGTAACGTTCCTTTACCGCCTTGCGGGAATGCCGAGCGTTGCAGGATCAGCCGGCTTTGATGACGTACCTGCCGGCGACTGGTTTGCTGACGCAGCAGTTTGGGCGGTAAAAGAGGGCATCACAAAAGGCACCAGTGATACCACGTTTACCCCTGACCAGGAATGTACCCGTGGGGAAATCCTCACTTTCCTTTACCGGCAGTTTTCTTAATATGCAAATAGAATAAACCAATTACAGGAGGTTTTATGATGAATAAACAAATTTTATCTTTCCTTTTGGCGCTGGCCTTATGTGTGGGCTTTGCTTTGCCAGCCATGGCGGACGACCCATACGGACCGCGGCAGGTCGGGTTTTATCTGGCGGAAAACTTCTACTCGTTTGACGAGCCTTCCTCCGGGGACGGCTGGAACTATGACGGGAACTACACCATGACCTTAAACGGGATCCAGAGCACCTACGGCGAATCGGAATACGGCGTAAAAATGGATCAAATCCAGCTCAATAACCCGGAAAAGGATTTTACCTTTATAGTGCAAGACGGGACACAGAACAAGACTGGAAATATCGGCATCATTTACGGCGGCGGGTTCTCCATCAAAGATTCCCAGAGAAAGGTTGTGACCTTTACCGGTTCGGGGACGCTGGACTGCAAAAGCGTCCAACTGGATAAAGTCATTTTCCGGGACGTGACCCTCCGCGCAGAAGACAGCTTTTCCTGCTGGGGTCTTTATATGGATAGCGGCACGATAAACGCTTCAAGTTTTTCAATGGGTCACGTGGAATCGTCTTTAAAGAACCTGTACAGTCTTACGGGAGGCCGTATCGAACTTAAAGGCGAGAAGACATCAGACTACTATAATGGAGTAATTAGAGTAGACGGCCTTGAGGAAGATTTACTAAGAGATTTCCTCAGCAACTTTAAAGACGCAAACGGAAACCCTCTGGAAGTTGAAATGAACGAAAACACAGTTTACGGCGGATATTACTGCTTTGTCAAAGACAGTGAAACCGGCGAAAAAGCAACTTATGCCATTTTTGAGGGCGCACAAGTCCCTGATATCACGTTTACCGACGTGTCGGCAGAAGAATACTACGCCGAGCCTGTTGCGTGGGCAGTAGAAAAGGGAATTACCGCCGGCACAAGCGACACGACGTTTTCACCGGACGAGACCTGTACCCGTGCGCAGATAATCACATTTCTTTGGAGAGCGGCAGGCTCACCTGAACCGCAAAGCGCAGGAGTTTTCTCAGATGTAGCACAGGACGCATACTACGCTAAGGCAACAGCCTGGGCGGCAGAAAACGGGATGGCAGAAGGCAGCACCTTTGACCCGGAAGCGCCCTGCACCCGTTTGATGGCCGTTGAATTTATGTGGAAGCATGCCGGAAGTCCCGACGCCGCGGCGGCAAGCTTTACTGACGTTTCATCGGATGCCGTTGACTGGGCGCTCGCAAACGGAGTAACAAGCGGTACAAGCGACACGACGTTCTCACCTAATGATACCTGCACCCGTGCGCAGATTGTGACGTTCCTTTACAGAGCGTTCGCATGAGCGGAGAATCACTGTTGCAAAATTTGCGGGCGGCGAAGCGCCGCTGCAATTTCGCGGGCGGCGAAGCGCCGCTGCAATATTCGCGGGCGGCGAAGCGCCGCTGCAATTTCGCGGGCAAGAGAGATATAAGGGCAAAATATATATTCCGCGAAACCATGCCCGTTTTCGTGCCATAAATTCCAGCACGAAAACTCAGAGTAAAACATGAAAAATTAAGTTCTTTTGCCCTGCTTTGCGGCTGTAAGCCGCTGCAGTTCTTACTACCGAGCAAGTAAAAATAATAAGCTTGTCTTTGGCAAATCCACACCCATTTGACTGCCACAAATTCAAGCAGTTAAACTAATGCTAACATCCAAATAAAAAAGATAAAAGCCGCAAAGTATCGCACGAATGAAATGAGTGGGATGCTTTGCGGCAAAACATTATTTTTCCCACGCTTTTTTCAAAAAAGCGTGCGGGGTTTGGGGCAGAGCCCCATAAAAAGCCCCCGGGCGGCGAAGTGCCGCTGCAATATTCGCGGGAGGCGAAGCGCCGCTGCAATATTCGCGGACAAGAGAGATATAAGGGCAAAATATATATTTCGCGAAACCATGCCCGTTTTCGTGCCATAAATTCCAGCACGAAAACTTAGAGTAAAACATGAAAAATTAAGTTCTTTTGCCCCGCTTTTCTCCGAAAGAAAAGCGGGCGGGCGGGGTTTGGGGCAGAGCCCCATAAAAAGCCCTCGTACAGGCATTGATACTTAGTCAAAAAATCCGGCAAAAAAATCCGCTATGGCAAAACGTATTTCCTTTTTCTGCTCCGGTTGTTTGAGCGAGTCAATCTGCTCGGACGTAAATCCGCAGTCCAAAAACGCCTGCTCGTCAACATACACGTCGTTCACCGCAGTCGATACGCATAACGGCGGGTACATCACGCACCACCAGTTTTCTCCGGCGGCTTCTCCTATATCTATCCTCAAAGTATTATATTCCCCCGCAGGAAACGTAAACTCGGAATACCTCCTCACAGGACACTCCTCCGTTACAAGGCTCACCTTTACCGGATAGTCGGCTCCGTGCTCCTCCACGGAACGCTGTACCGCAAGTTCAAGAGCGTCGATGTTGCGCAATACCTTTTCTTTTGCCGTATCAATATCATGGCAGTCCTCAAATATCTCTGACGCCATGCCGATAATATCGTTCCTGACCTCAAGCTTGAGCGCCTGGTCTGCGGCACTGTCCGAGTTTGCTACCACTCTTAACCTTACCGTGCTGTCATACACGTTGACCGTGTTTTCACACTCAAGCGGAATCGCTGCGGAAACACAGCAGAACAGCACAAACGCTGCGGCTATGGCTATCCCTGCCGAAGGTAATATATTTTGCAAAAGCAGTCTTTTTAAGTCCGGTTTCATATGTCTGTTAACTCCTTTATTTTACCTGTCGGACAACTTTAAGGCTGTCACGGTAAAAAGTTCTTTGTATAGATATTATTGACACATGAAAAATGTTTATTCAAAATAAAAATCCGTGTTCCCCAAAACGGCTCGAACACGGATTTATTTTTTAATAAAAATAACGCACAATTATAAGGTTGCTTTACTCCCTTATCCGTAAGTTGCACTCGCCGGACTTGAGGAAACAGGAATAGGTTCTCCGAGATATTTCGGCAGCGGCTTGAAAATAAGTGAAAGAAAATCCTTTGTCCGTGCTACGTATTCACGAATGTCCCGCATTGTCTGACCGACGTACACATACGCATCGCTGTTTACTCCGCATGCGTTCATTCCAAAGCCTCTCGCAAGATACAATGCTCGGTACAGATGATATTTCTGAGTTACTATCACAGGATTTTCAAGCATAAATATTTCTTTAGCCCTGTACATGCTGTCATATGTAGAAAACCCGGCATGATCACAGTATACACTCTCGGCAGGTATACCCCTCTCAAGAACGTAGTCTTTCATTGCCCCAACCTCGTCGTAGCCTTCTCTTCCGTGGTCGCCGGTTAAAAGTATTTTATCAGACACGCCTTTTTCATACAGCGCCACGGCGGTATCCAGCCTGTCGCGAAGCATGTCGCTCGGAGTTCCGTCCTCTCTTATTCCGGCGCCAAGCACGACTATGCAGTCGGCGGACACACCGTCTGTTTTTTCTAACGGATAAATATATTTTTGGGTTTTGTTTATAATGTAAAGGTTTACGGCTATTACAAAAATGCCGGCGGCAACCACGGCAGCCGCAAGGATTGCCAAGACTATTTTAATTCTTTTCTTTGCCACGTAACAGGGCTCCTCCGTTTCACTTGCGCAAGATTTTTTCGGGTAATTCAGATATGACTAAGCATTTTAGGTAATTTCTCAGATATTACTAAGAATTTTAGGTAATTCAGATACGTATAAGCATTTCGGATAATTCATATACACCCAAGCATTTCGGACAAATACTCATAGCAGTTTTTAACCTTATCGGCAAATCCGCCGTCCTTCGGCACAAAGCTTTCCACAGACACGTATCCATTGTATCCGGCTTTATCAAGAGCCTTGAAAAATGCCTCGTACCGTTCTCCGTTGCCGTCGTTTCTTAACGGAATAACACGGTTGTTTGACGGACTTGCGATATGCACGTGCTTTATGTACTTGCCAAAGGCGGGGACGTCGTCGGCTGTTTCACCAGCCATACTCATATGATAATAGTCGCACAGAAGTCCCACTCTCGTACTGCCGACGGCTTCGGCAAGCTTGCCTCCTTCGGCGCACGAGGTTATAAAGTTTGTTTCCTCCTTTCGAAGCTCCTCAATATTGAGGTATGCGTCATATTTCTCAAGATACGGAACGATTTCTTCCTTTATAAAAGACGCCATGAATGAAAAAGCCTTTTCATATCCATATCCGTCCGGAATGTTTCTCATATATCCGCTGCCGAAAGCAAGCGTTGACCACTTTAGTTCTTTTGTATTCTCAAACGCCGAGGCGATATACTCTCTTATTTTTCCTAAGTCAAAATATTCAGTAAAAAAGCCTCCGAGCCCTTGTCCGAAAAAGCAGTTCGCACCGAATACTGAAAATCCCAGTTCTTTTAAGTATCCCAGATAATCTTTTCTGTCCTGCTCCGGCATTGTCGCTACTCCGGCAAAGGAGAGTTCTGCATTTTTAAAGCCTGCGTTTCTTATATCCTTAATCTGTTCTATTGTGTATGAGCCTATGCATATTGATGGTGTCATAAATATCGTATCCGCCTTTCTTTTCTTGGTTTCAAACTAAATCCGCTGTTTGCACAGACATTATATCACCCAAAAAATTTTTTTGCAATATGTACAAAAAAATACTTGACAAATCTTAAAACTTATGCTAAAATACAAGTGAACTGATAGGAAAGGGGGAGATACCGGTGATAGAAGCAGTGCTTAAAAGGTGTGGTCTTGCTGTCATGCGGAGTTTGTCTTGTTCCCCTGAAGTATCAGGGAAGTAGTCCCGTAGAATAAAACGGGAGGATACAGTCGGTGACGTGCAGATCATACCTCTGAAACAGAGGATTTGGTTTGTGCGTTTTTTGTTTTTCGGAAAGGTGTGATAACGTGCCATGTGGAGCAAATGACGAAACGGAAGCCTTATCAGGAAAAGGTAAATCCGGCTACGGAAAATAATTTGACAGCATGGAACGGAATAAAGGATAACGGCGGTAATACGCTTGGGCGGTGTCCGTGTACCCGGTAGTTGACGAGGGTAAATAAGAAAACGGACCGCAGCAGATAAACCGTGACGGTTATGACAAGGTTTTGACCATCCGCAGTCCGCTGTCGGTGTGGTAACGAGCATATCGTAAAGCCGGAAATCCTGAAGGTTTTCTCGAAAAAATTAAATTGTAGCTCAAATACAGTGTTTTGTTTAGCGTATTTATTCTTAACCTGAATACATAATAAAACTGCAAGCGGGAATTGTCGTCAGTTGACAATCGGCGGTTTACCGGTTGGCAGTTTGTGCAAACCAAGAGTAAAAAATGTTCGAGGTTTATCGGAGTTAAGGTTTGAGCGGTCTTTTGTGAAAGAGTTGCCGGTGCTGCGCGCTCGTATAGTTGACAAAACGGTAAAGCGATGCGGCAAGATGGCGTTGGACCGCCGAGGTTTAGATAAACCGGTACGCTTATAGGCGAGTTTTCAAGAGTACGCATAGTGAGCGTATGGATTTTCGGTATTTGAATGTTTTCGGAAACTGCGCTTCGGTTATGTAGTTTAAGCAAAGAGAGAGAACTGCGTATTTCTTTACAATGGTTCTTTCGGTGTGGCTTTGCAGGCAGATTAAACGTGATAGGCTGAAGAAGACAGGTCGAAAATCAGTTCAATTACCTTATGCCAATGCGAAATTTGTGTTTCGTATTGACAAAACCGTTTACATAGAAAACACAGTAGTAATCATTTACAAGAAACGATAACAAACACAAATAAAGCCGGGCAATCCGTGTGGGGTTGTCCGGCTATTTTTTTATTTCTTAAATCTAATAATAATTGTTGCTGTTTAGTTATTATTGAAAGGTCATTTTACAGAATTTGCCATGTTATTAATCACAGTATTATGTATTTTATAAATATAAATTAAGCAATTGGAATTTACGAAAGTCATTTTCGTTTTAAACCTTGCCTCAGCATACCGACAGTAACAGCTACAATCACTATATATATCATTGCTCCCGATACAGCTGATAACGCAATCATGTCACTTGTGTCGTTTTTTGCTTGATTTACCATAATCAATGTATTTTGAAGCGTCAGAACGGAGACCATAGCGTCAATAAAATTGATTGTCCTTAACTCTGTGACAAGAATATTGCCGCTTGAGCAGCGCTTTTGTCTGCGAATATGCACAGACGCCATTGTAATTTTATACGTCGTATATGCCGCCATTGCAATTGAAGGAATTAATCCTATATTCACCGGTTTTTGCATGGTAACCAACAGGAAGATTGGCAATATTAACAACAGATCCAAAGTCAAAAGCAGTACGGAACTTACAACAAAAGTCTTTTGCCGACGCTCTACCTGTTTCAATTTATCACGAGAAGGGTTTCCCTTTTCCGTAAGGAAAATACTTCCGCGAATCACAACCAGAAGAATATAAAATACACAAATACTCCCGTGCCAAACTGAAGACAGCCGCAGTCCCAAATAACCATGATAAAGCGCAAACAGCACCGTCACGCCAAAAGATATGACTGAACTCATCATGGTATTACGAAAGTAATCAGCTTTCCCTGTTTTTAATAGTATATCCGCATTTTTAGGCTTACTGTTATTTCTCATATTTTCTGCTTTCCGGTCTTACGCATTCCTCTATGATGTCTGCTATCATTTTCACATCGTCGGCGCAGTCTTTTCTTAACCATTCTTCGATAATCGCTATGATACCTTGTATGTAGTAGGCGATATAATACCTGTGATATTCAACCGGGACCTCAAATTTTTCAAGGATAGGATAAAGGACATGCTTTTTCAGATTTCCATACCGTACATTTGACTGCATGCTTACAGAATTTCTGAATGCCGCACGGTAAACCTGTTTATTGTCCTTTATAAATTGAAGATACGGTATGAGATATTCTTTCGTAATCAGGACAAACTCTTTCAGTTCACGGTTGTTCATTTCATTTAAGATATTCTTTCGGTTTTCGGGAAAATAAGAAAGAAAGCGCTCATTGACTGTTTCAGCTGTTTCATTAACCAAGTCGCCGATAGTATCGTAATGCAGGTAGAATGTCGATCTGTTTACCCCGGCTTTTTCACAGATTTCTTTCACTGTGATATATTCTAAATCTTTCTTTTCAAGCAAGGTAATGAGCGCCTCGTCCATACGCAGGGCTGTGTTAAAGTATTTGCTTTCCGACTTGTTCACTCGCGGCCCTCCCTTTTATTCTGCTATATTCAATATTCAGAATTCATTCCTATTTATAACTGCATTAGCTACATTTTTATTCAGCCGATTCACTGATCTCTTTAGCGAGCTGCATAATCTCAAACGCATATTTTTTCTTGCCGGCGTCGAGAAGTTTTTTATAAATCGGATAATTCACACCTACACCTACTAATCCCAAAAGTCCAACGATTATCCCGATAACCGTAACAACAGCACTTCCGTTTCTGATAACATTCATAGAAAGGCACATCCCTGTTCCGAGGACAAGCGCCATTGCAATTCCAAAAGTATAAGCGAATATGTTTGCTTTGCTTTTAGCCTTTCTGTCCAGTTTTTTCAAGGCAACAACTTTTGATGTATCCTTAGGTGCATATTCATTAGCAATCGCTTCTGCATAAATCTTGTCTGTATTCATATTCTTTTCTCCCCCGATATCCTATTTTGATATCCTTTTTTATATTTCAGCCTTTGCTGATGTTACAATTATATATAATTTCTCAATAAAATGGAACGACATTTTTTATGTTTTGTGGCGATTTAAGGAAAAAATATAAAATTCTCCGCAGGTTGTTTAAATAAGTGGTTACAATTTTTCCTTTTATATATCCAAGCTGATGCCGACAGACTGCATTGGTATGCTATTAACCACAGACTTTATTGAATTTCTCGAAATAGGATTTATCTTTACAACAAATTAAAGACTACTTTGGCGGCATTTTCTTTAAAGCAAAACAAAAAGCCCAGAACACGAACAAATACGAAATGTGTGCCGAAGCTCTTGCTGATATTGTTGTTCTCAATCAAACCTTTTTGTAAGCTAAAAATGTAAAAAAAAGAAGAACCTCAACTTCGCGTATCGCGTGTCGAGGCTCTCGACTGATTACTGTTTCTTTTTATCAAACTTTTTCGCGTGCAAAAAAACACAAAAAAAGAAGAACCTCAACTACGCGGTTTGCATGTCGAGGCTCTCGACTGTCTTCAGGGGCTAAAAAAGATGCTATGATCTTTTTTACTATTGGACTTGAACCAACACATTTTATATATTTATGTGTTTCAATTTGTCTTTAATTAAATATAACATTTTGTTTGCAAACATAATAAGATATTCTTCTGTTTTAATCATTTCGAGATTGGTTGTATAACAATTTATCGCCTCTGAAATAGTTGGCTGATATTCAAAGGGTAAATGATCCTTTGCCCATTTACCACCTTCTTTCTTTGATAGATATAATCCATCGCTCAAAAAAGCTAAAACTCTACATAAATTAAGAACTGTATACACGGGCTGATCTATAATATCTTCCGGCGCGTTTTCAATATCGCAAAAAATACTGTCAATATAATCTCGCAATGGAACATCGGAAAAAACACTATCAATCTTCTCTCCATATAATACGATTCCATACTTATTTATTATGGTAAAATGAGCAGCAAGGTCTTTATCCATTCCTTTCATTTTTTCAATGTATTCAGTTGGATTGTCCAAATACCATTGCAGATGTATAGGAGAAAAATGCAGTTCAAATGGTGTTGGATATTTAAAGGAGGTGCAATATTCTTTTTTTACCACACTGATCTCTAAGCCTTTTGCTGGTGCTTTTTGATTTAGGTTGACGATTTCTTTCATAAGAAGCATCTTTTGGGAATCCGAGATATCATTTGAGATAACGACAATTAAGTCAATATCACTTTTCTCTGGATTAAAGCAGTCCATTGCTAATGAACCATGCAAATAAATTCCTGTTAGTTTCTCCTTGAGTATTATTTTTGTGAAAGCAACAAATTTATTGATTACAGTTTGGTATAGCATTATTCACTCCCCAATTCGTATTTTAGAAAATTTTGCAGCAATATTAAGAGTATTCATAGCTTTCATCTCATAAAAAACTCAAGTTCCGATCCTTATACATGTATCATATACGAAACTATCAGTAAAATGAATGGAGATTAAATCAACGTATTCTCCGTTTTAAAAAATGTATAAGAAATTATCTCAAGTTATCTGTTTTCATATATTCACTTTTAAAAAAGATCAGACTAAAATTGATATATGGATCTGCATTTTGTTGTGATAATCGAAATAAAAGCGACAAGTTAAAACTTGTCGCTTTTCCTGGTCGAGGTGACAGGACTCGAACCTGCGGCATCTTGGTCCCAAACCAAGCAC
>QAKH01000076.1 GCA_003343885.1 Clostridiales bacterium
TTTTAGATGGGTTACAATATGCTTTCCTCGAAACCGAAAGTGGACTTGTTTTTAGTAAGGGAACTTACGAAAGTATAGCTGATGTGACCACACTTAATGAAGTCGAAGAATATATACAAACAATGCTTCAAAGGTCATAAAATAAGAAACTAAATATCACAGTTACTTTCTCAAAAGGGCAGCCGAGAAAATCGACTGCCCTTTTTCCATGCCTACGGGCAGAAAGGAGCGACCAGCCATGACGAAACCGAAAGAGAAAACCCGCGAAGAATGGACCGCCGAAATTGAGGACGGAAAGAAGAAAATCCTTCACTTTGAAAAAGCAGACGACTCATGGGCAATGCCACAAACGCCGCACACTTTGTAGCCTCGAGCCGCCGCAAAACTCACAGAAGAGCTATCGAAAAAGCAGGAATTTATCTTTCTAAAACCGTTTTCGTTTGTGAAGTATAAATCCAACAGTAAAAAATATGGCGAAAGAAGTGTGTTTTACATTATATTTTTAAGAAAAAAATACCCCGGTTATTATTACTGATAAAACCGTGCAAAAACCTAAAAGAATGAAAGAAGCAGGCAATGCGTAGCGCGTTTTTTTTATGCCCGCAGCGCCAAAGTACATTGCGAGCGTGTAAATGATGGTGTCTGAAGAACCCATGAGAATGGAGGCGCAGCGCCCCGCAAAACTGTCAGGCCCGTCGATTGAAAAAAGATTGTTAATCATAGCTGTCGCGGCACTTCCTGAAATAGGTCGCATAAGAATGACCGGAATAACCGAGTCAGGTATTCCGAGTCTTCGTGTAAATATGCCTATGCCGTCACAAATAGCGTCTAATGCTCCGCTTGCTGAAAACATGCGTGTTGCGCATATCAGCATAACAAGACTCGGCAAAAGCTTTACACAGGTTTGAGCACCCTCTTTGCCTCCGGCGAGAAATTCATCAAACAGGTTGTTTTTTGAAAACAGTATAAAAACTCCGGCAAGTGCAATTATTACCGGAATTGCGTAAGTACCTATAATGTTCACGTTAGCACGTTTCCTTTCAGGGATAATGCGGCGGATTTCGACCGGCTGTCGGTTTTCTTCGCAGAAAGCTTTGCAAACGTTTTGCATAGTATTACTCCGAAAACAGTAGTTCCTGCCGAGCAGATCCAGATAGGCAGAATTATTTCAAACGGATTAGCTGAACCGTATGTACTTCGCAGAGCAATTAAGGTGGTTGGCATCAGCTGAAACGGAGCGGTATTGAGTACGGCAAACATTATCATGTCGTCATTTGCCGTATCAGGCTGAGGCAGCCCGTTTTTCTTCAATGAGTTCATCGCCCGTATCCCTATCGGCAGAGCTGCGTTGCCGAGTCCCAAAAGATTTGCGCTGTAATCCGCCGCAATATTGTTTATTGCCTCAGTGTTTTTGTATACCTTCGGGTAAATAAGCTTGAGAAGACCTGAGGCGGCTTTTGAAAGAATACGGGTAAGCCCGGCTTTGTCAAGCGTGCGTATAACTCCGCTCCAAAGGCACATAACTCCCAAAAGAGATATGGAAAGCGTTACCGCCTCGTTAGCTCCGTCAATGGCAGCCGTGCATACCTCGGCCATGTTGCCGGAAAAACCTGCAAACAGAAAGGAACTGATAACAAGTACTGCGAATACTTTTCCTAACATTTGATTTTTACCTCCCTGCGGAATGTGAAATACGCTGTGCAATAATATAATATTTATACATCTTACATCAATACCGTAATATATATTATTTGCTTGTGCCTCCGTATATTCTAAAAAACAGTTTAAGTTATCACCAAAATATGAGATGTTTCATAATATAGAATAACAAACCAAAGGAGGAAAAATCATGCCATCAATTTACTTAAGCCCTTCACTTCAGGAATTCAATGAATATTACGATAAGTCCGGCAGTGAAGAGTACTACATGAATTTAATAGCGGACGCCATGGAGCCGTATCTTGAGGCTTCGGACATATCTTTTGTCCGCAACAGCCCCGATATGACTCTTACACAGGTAATACGTGAGTCAAACGCCGGAAATTATGACCTTCATCTCGCTCTTCATTCCAACGCCGCACCTGACTACCTGTCTGGACAGCTCACAGGACCTGATTTCTATTATTTTACCAGAAGCGTCAGAGGAAAACGTGCGGCAACCGTGCTTGCTGATAATTACATGAAAATTTATCCCGATCCGTCAAAAGTCACGATAATGCCCACAACATCTCTTGCCGAAGTTACCAGAACAAGAGCTCCGGCAGTTCTCGCCGAGCTTGCATATCACGATAATCCGGAAGACGCCGAGTGGATAAAGAACAACATAAACGCTATTGCCAAGAATCTTGTGGAAGGTCTTACGATTTACTTCGGAATTCCGTTTGTCGATCCGTTTGAGGATGAAGAAGATAACGATAACATTAACGGCGACTACGAGAATGAGTATGTAATGGGAACAGTGGCTACTAAAAACGACAGACTTAATATACGCAGATATCCGAGCCTTGACAGCGAAGTCCTCACACAGGCTCCGAAAGGTGCAAAACTTAAAGTATACTGTATGTCAGGAAAGTGGTACGTTGTGGATTATAACGGTGTACTTGGTTTCGCGTACTCAGAGTATGTCTCAATTGATAAAGAATGATTTCTTGAAATTTGCCTTATAAATAAGAGTATATCCTTACGAAGATTGTTTCGTAAGGATATTTTTTGTTAAAAAATACATATGTAAATAATATTGCAATAGCAAAGTGCAAAAAATATGTTATATTAGTACCGTCCTTATTCATACTATGAACTGTACATCGCAGGAGGGAACAAAATGACATATCATACAAAAACAGCAGAAGAGATAATAAAATATTTGAATTCCGACGAAAAGAACGGATTGTCCTCTTCACAGATTTCGTCTTTGCAGGCTCAGTATGGCGAAAATAAGCTCAAGGAAAAGAAGAAAAAAGGACTGCTTGCGCGTTTTTTAGACCAGTTTAAGGATGTTATGATAATCATTCTGTTAATTGCGGCGGTGATTTCATTCGGAATAGCGGCGTACGAAAATAATCCTAAAGAGTACTTTGAGCCGTTGCTGATACTCATAATCGTAATCGTTAACGCCATTATCGGAGTGCTTCAGGAGAATAAAGCCGAAAAGGCGCTTGATGCCCTGCAGAATCTCTCTGCCCCTCATGCCAGAGTAATACGTGACGGCAAGGAAAAAGTTGTCCCGGCGTCAAATATTGTGCCCGGTGATATAATACGTCTTGAAGCAGGAGATTTTGTTCCGGCAGACGCAAGACTTATCCACAGCGCAAGCTTAAAGTGCGAAGAGTCGGCGCTAACGGGAGAGTCCGTGCCGTCGGAAAAAGAAGCACGCGCACGTGTTGCTGAAAACGCTCCTCTCGGCGACAGAACCAATATGGTTTTTTCAGGCTGCAGCGTAAACTATGGTACGGCGCTTGCCGTCGTTACCGCAACGGGCATGGATACCGAGATGGGAAAAATAGCAGGTCTTTTGGAAAATGAGGAGGATACGCAGACGCCTCTCCAAAAGAAACTTGCCGACCTCGGTAAATACTTGGGAATTGTTGCGCTAATTGCGTGCGCAGTTATTTTTGCAGTCGGTACGGCAAACGGAATTCCGGTAATGGAAATTTTCATGACATCCGTATCGCTTGCCGTTTCCGCAATTCCTGAGGGACTTCCGGCAATAGTTACAATAGTCCTTTCTATCGGCGTTCAGCGTATGGTAAAGCGAAACGCCCTTATCCGCAGACTTCCGGCGGTTGAAACCCTCGGAAGCGCTTCGGTAATCTGTTCGGATAAAACAGGAACGCTGACGCAAAACCGTATGACGCTTGTGAAAGCATATTTTGACGGAGAGAAAAACGCCGAAGACATAGGACAAAACAATTCTGTATCCGTAAGAAAGCTTCTTAAATACGCATCTTTGTGCTGTGACGGCTCGGTTGTTTTTGACGGTAAAAAAGTACAGCACATCGGGGATCCGACAGAAACCGCAATTGTCTATGCCGCTCATATGAACGGACTTGAAAAGAAGGATCTTGCCGAAAAGTATCCGAGAATCGCCGAAATACCGTTTGACTCCGACCGCAAGCTCATGACTACCGTAAATGTAATAGACGGAAAGAATACGGTTATCGTAAAGGGCGCGTTTGACGTAATAGAAAAACTTTGCGTGGCAGGAAATTTGGATGCGGCAAGAAAGTTTACGCAAAGCCTTAGTGCTGAGGCTTTAAGAGTACTTGCCGTGGCGTATAAGGAAATTCCGTCGGTTCCGGCAAATCCCACTCCCGCTCTTCTTGAGAACGGACTTACATTTATGGGTCTTGTGGGAATGATAGATCCTCCGCGTGCAGAAGCTAAAAAGGCTGTTGAAACATGTATTCACGCGGGAATCAAACCGGTTATGATAACGGGCGACCATGTCGTAACCGCTTCAGCTATTGCAAAACAGCTCGGAATATTGCAGGAGTCCGACAGGGCAATAACCGGCACAGAGCTTGACGCCATGAGCGACGAACAGCTGGATGCCAGGGTGGAAAACATAGCGGTATACGCCCGTGTGTCACCTGAAAACAAAATAAGAATTGTTAAGGCTTGGCAGAGAAAAGGTCAGGTTGTGTCGATGACAGGCGACGGAGTCAACGACGCTCCCGCTCTTAAGGCGGCAGATATAGGATGCGCTATGGGAATTACGGGAACGGACGTAGCTAAGGGCGCGGCTGATATGACACTTACAGATGATAATTTCGCAACAATTGTCGAAGCAGTGCGAGAGGGAAGAGGTATATACGCAAATATAAGAAAAGTAGTTGGATTTCTTCTCGGAACAAATATCGGCGAAGTGCTTACGGTGTTTGCCGCAATGTTAATGTGGCACAAGACTCCGCTGCTGTCCATGCAGCTGCTCTGGATAAACCTTGTCACGGACGGCCTGCCTGCAATAGCGCTTGGTATGGAGCCTGTTGAAGCCGACGTCATGGATAAAAAGCCGAAACCTAAAAACGAGGGAATTTTCGCACACGGACTGGGATTAAGAGTTGTGCTCCAGGGCTTTATGTTTGCGGCAATAACATTGATTGGTTTTATTATAGGGGAACGTGCTTCAGGAACTCTCGAGGGCGGTCAGACAATGGCGTTTATGATACTGTCGCTTTCACAGATTGTTCAGGCTTTCAATATGCGTTCCGAACATTCGCTGTTCAAAATCGGTCCGTTCAGTAACTCAAAGCTTAATACCGCTGCCCTTATATCGCTTGCCTTGGTAGCGCTTGTCCTGTTTACACCTCTTTCAGGTATTTTCGGACTTGTTAAACTTTCCGCGGCTACCTACCTTGAAGGACTCGGACTTATATTCGTTCCGCTTGTCGTAATGGAAATATCCAAAGCGCTCGGACTTATAAAGCACCACAAGTAATGTAAAAAAACGGAACACGCTCCGGCAGTGTTGACGTACAGAGATAAATGTGGTATCATATCTGCATGAAAATTTCGAGGTGCGTATGAACTATATAGTCTTTGATATGGAATGGAATCAGCCGCCTGCCGGCGCAAAGCTTGAATACGAAAACGACTGCTGCCTGTCGAATGAGATAATCCAGATAGGAGCGGTAAAAATCGGTGAGGGAAAGAATTTTGAGGATACGTTTTCGGTAAATATCCGTCCGCGCAAATTCACGCAAATGAATCACAATGTCAAAAAGATTACCGGCATTGATGACAGACAGCTTTTCGAGGGCGCCGATATAACCGATGCAGTACGGGATTTCCGTTTGTGGTGCGGCGGGAATTTTGTCTTTATAACATGGGGATACGACGATATCGGAGTGCTTGTAAATAACCTTAAGTATTTTGGGCTTGACACGGAGTGGCTTCCCAAATGCTATAATTTGCAGATGATATTCTGCGCGCAAACCGAAAACCTCAATAAGCAGTATTCGCTTTCGTATGCGGCTGAACAGCTTGGAATAGCTCTCGACAAACCGCTCCATAACGCTCTTACCGACGCGTATTATACCGCCGAGATTTGTACAAAGCTTGATATTGAACTCGGAATAAGAAACTATAACGCAATGGTTTTCAAGGACAGCTCAATACCTGAGCATATGAAAAATATCCGCTACCGCAGAAATATAAGATCTGTCAGAAGCTATGACGACATGCTTGAGCTTACAAAAATAAAAAATCCGGTGTGCTGTGAGTGCGAAAGGTATCTCACTGATGTCGAGGTCACGCAGAACGGCCCGTTTAATTTTCTCACTTTTGGAAAATGCAGTGAACACGGAGAGTTTGCCGAGCTTGTGAAGATAAGCAAAAACGAGAAAAATTTGTACTTCGCAAATGAAATGTTTTATTCGGTAGGCAAATTCAACAGAAAATACTTTAGTGATAAAGCTCGTAAAATGCGCCTTTCTGATGAGCGGAGAAAAAATCTTAAGAAAAATGAGAGAGTAAAAGTGACAGACGGCATTCAGTTAAAGAAAACGGCTGCCAAAAAAGCTCCCGACGCCGTGAAAGAACCGGCGGCAAATGAAACGTGATATGCAAGGCAGTATAAAACGCAATACAGATACAAAATTTGAAATGAAATTGCCGGAGCATATATTGCTTCCTATAAATATTTTGGAAAATGCCGGCTTTCACGCTTACGTCGTCGGAGGAGCCGTAAGGGACGCTTTCCTCGGAGAAATTCCGGAGGATTACGACATGACGACAGACGCAAGACCTTTGCAGTGCGCGGAGCTGTTTTCCGAAAGGTTCAGGGTTATCGAAACAGGACTTGCACACGGAACAATAACCGTGCTTGTCGGAAATTTCAAGGTCGAAATTACCACTTTCCGCATCGACGGAAATTATAAGGACAGCCGTCACCCCGAAAAGGTGGAATTTACCGGAAATCTTGCGCTTGACCTTGCACGGCGTGATTTTACGGTAAATGCGCTTGCATATAATCCTAAAGACGGACTTGTCGACCTTTACGGCGGCTTACGGGATATAAATCTTAAAACAGTGAGATGTATAGGAGAGCCTGCCGCACGGTTTGACGAGGACGCACTTAGAATACTCAGGGCGTTAAGGTTTTCGGCAAAGCTTGATTTTGATATAGAAAGCAATACAGCCGAAGCGCTGAAGGATAAATCAAAGCTTCTCGAAAAAATATCCGCTGAGCGCATTACCGCCGAAATTTCAAAGCTGTTTGAGTCGCCATATCCTAAAAGGCTGGGTAAAATACTTTCAGACTTTAAAGACGTATTTTCCCTTGTTATACCGGAAATCGAAAACAGCGGAAACTATGATGAAATTTGCTTAAAAACACCGCTTGTGCCGCCTGAAAATAATTTAAGAATGATTTACTTTCTTTGTGCTGTCGGATATGCACATACGGAAAATGATCGTCTGAGATTTTCAAAAGTTTTCACTAAACGTCTTGGAGGTATATCCGAAATACTCGGAAAGTACGGTGAGAGCGTTGAGGCAGGCAGTGCTTTTTGCAGCTTGTTTGACGCGAAAATGTTTGTATACCGTTACGGATATGAGCTTTGCTTTGACGCCGCGGGCATTATTAAGCACACATCCGGAAGCTCTCGGCTGCTTGACTGTTTAGAGGAAATAAAACTTACCGGCGCATGTGTGAGCCTTTCCGGTTTGAGTATTTGCGGAGATGATATATTGAGAAACTGTCCCGGAGTAAAGCCGGAGCAGATAGGAAAGAAGCTGAAAGAGTGCCTTGTTAAGGTCATGAGCGGCGAGCTTGAAAACAGTAAGCCGAAAATAATAGATTATATAAATAAGCATACCTGATAAATAAATAACTATTGAAACAGATACTGCTAAAAGTAAAAAATCAGATTGATACCGCCGAATTTATCTTTATTCGACGGTATTTTTTTCGAAAAATCAATCTTCAAGTTCTTTTGTCCCCCTTTTCTCCGAAAGAAAAGGGGGCGCGGTCGAGGGTGCGTAACCCTCGTCGCCCTTGGCAGAGGGCGAAATATCTTTTCCGCTCAAAAAAGCGCAGGAAAAGGTGAATTTTTAAGCCGTGAAACGGATTAAAAAGAGGGAACCTCTCGCCGGGAGTTTTCCTAAAATATCTTAACAATTTTTTCTACAGACTTACCGCCGAATTTATCTTTATTCGACGGTAACTTTTTCGAAAAGTCAATGTTCAAGTTCTTTTGTCCCCCTTTTCTCCGAAAGAAAAGGGGGCGCGGTCGAGGGTGCGTAACCCTCGTCGCCCTTGGCAGAGGGCGAAATATCTTTTCCGCTCAAAAAAGCGCAGGAAAAGGTGAATTTTTAAGCCGTGAAACGGATTAAAAAGAGGGAAAACCCTCGCCGGGGGTTTTCCCTAAAATATCGTAACAATTTTTTCTACAGACTTACCGCCGAATTTTTTCTTTATTCGGCGGTATTGTTTTGTGCGCTTTAACGGCGAAAGTGATTTTTGTGTGAAATTGTGTGAAAAGTTGCCGAAAGTCATTGACTTGGAAAATATTATGAGTATAATAATTAACATGTTAACTATTGAGTGAGGTGATAATAATTGGCGGAGAGAAACATATCAGGAGTGGTACAGAAGTTTATAACCACGGATAAGATGCATCGGTCGTTGTTTGAAAAAAGAATTTCTGCAATAGGGCTTCACCGGAGCCAGCATCGTGTAATAATGTATCTTGCCAAAAATCAGGATAAGAAATTAGCGCAAAAGGATCTTGCCGAAAAATTCAGCATAAGTCCGGCGGCTGTTGCGGTTACCTTGAAAAAGCTGGAAAGCGAAGGATATATCAAAAAGACTGTTTTTAAGGAAGATAACCGGATAAACAATATCTCGGTAACCGAAAAGGCTTTGCGTGTTGTTGAGAAAACCGAAGAATGCGCAAAGGAACTTGAAGAATTTGTGTTCAAGGATTTTACGGACAGCCAGTTGCAGCTTTTTTGCGAATGTCTTGACAAGATGCAGAAAGCAATATCCTGTTATGATGAAATAATTGAAAAGGAGAATAAGCAGTGAAAAGATGGCTTGAATATGTAAAACCGTATAAGCTGTATTTTATCCTGGGACCGGTCTGTATGCTGGTCGAGGTAGCCGGAGAAGTAATGATGCCGATGTTTTTAGGCAAGATTATAAATGCAGGTATATACGGAACATTGACAGTTTCAAAAAGCATAGGTTACGCTCTTTTGATGGTGCTTACAGCACTTATGATGATGGCAGGCGGAGTGGGCGGAGCCTATTTCGGTGCTAAAGCGTCGGTAAACTATGCTTCTGATGTAAGGCGCGACGTGTACAGCAAGGTTCAGAAATTTTCATTTGCCAATATAGACAAATTTTCTACCGCATCGCTTGTCACAAGGCTTACGAACGATATAACGCAGATACAGAACTTTATAAATATGCTGTTAAGGATGTGCATGCGTTCTCCGGGTATTTTCATAGGTGCACTGCTTATGGCAATATCGTTAAGACCGTCGTTGTCCGTCATCTTTGCAGTAACAATTCCGATTGTTGCGGCTACAATAGCCATAGTAATAAAAATCGGCTTCCCGAGATTTACAAGAATGCAGACTAAGGTTGACGCGCTGAACTCAACGGTGCAGGAGAACGTAACGAATGTACGTGTCGTAAAATCCTTTGTAAGAGAGGGCTTCGAAATCGATAAATTCGAGAAAGCGAACGGCGATCTCAAGCAAAGCGGTATTTCGGCTATGAAGGTCATGATCCTTATAGGTCCGTTTATGACGCTGTTTATGAATATAACGACAGCCGTCGTAGTCTGGATAGGTGCAAAACTGGTTATGGCGGACGGAGCGGGCGCAATGCCTCCCGGAGACCTTTCACAGTTTATAAGCTACGTAAACCAGATACTTATGTCACTCATGATGCTCACCATGCTGTTCGTTATGTCCTCGAGAGCGCTCGCAAGCTCGCGAAGAATTTCCGAAGTGCTCGATGAGAAAGTCGATATTTCTGACGCAGGCGCAGCATATCCGGAGTTAAAGGTAAACAAAGGCGAAATTGAATTCAAAGACGTTAGTTTCAGATACTATAAAAACAGTCAGGACAGCGTACTTGACCACATAAGCCTAAAAATTGAACCGGGAAGCGTAGTAGGAATTATCGGTTCGACAGGCTGCGGAAAAACAACCCTTGTTTCCTTGATTCCGAGATTGTATGATGCCGACGAGGGTGAAATTCTTGTCGATGGCGTGAACGTCAGGGACTATAATCTCAAAAAGCTGCGTGACGGCGTGGGAACGGTTTTGCAGAAGAACGTACTGTTCTCGGGAACAATCGAGGATAACCTTAGATGGGGTGATGAGAACGCAAGCGACGAAGAAGTCGTAAAAGCGGCAAAAAGCGCTCAGGCGGATTCCTTTGTAAGCAGCTTTTCCGACGGCTATAAAACAGAGCTTGAACAGGGCGGCGTAAACGTATCCGGCGGACAAAAGCAAAGGCTTTGTATTGCAAGAGCGCTTCTCAAAAAGCCGAAGATATTGATACTCGACGACTCGACAAGCGCCGTAGATACCGCAACTGAAGCGAAAATCAGGGAGCAGTTCCGCACCGGTCTTAAGGACTCTACCAAAATCATTATTGCTCAGCGTATAACCTCCGTTATGGACGCCGATAAAATTGTAGTAATGAACGACGGAAAAATAACCGGTATCGGAACGCACGACGAGCTTTTGGCATCTAACGAAGAATATAAGGAAATATATTATTCGCAGATGGAACGTGCAGAAAAGAAGGAGGCGTAAGACTATGGCAAGAACATTGAATGAACTCCAGAAACAGTATAACGCCTCTTCATCTCAGACAGGCGCCGCCGGCGGATTTATGAGGGGACCGGGCGGCGGTCCAGGCGGCGGAGGACCGGGCGGAAGACACGCTGCGACGAAAGGAAAGCCGAAAGATGCAAAAAATACTGTAAAACGTCTATTTAAATATATTGAACGATATAAATTCAGATTGGTGCTTGTATTGTTTCTCATGCTTCTTAGCACGGTGAGCACGCTTTTCGGATCATTTTTGTTAGCGCCTATAATAAATAAGCTTGCTTTGTTTGTTTCCCCGACTGATTCGCCTAACTTAAGTTTCATGGAAAAATTTTCCGACGGAATAATAGCGTCTTTCCAAAACAGTGTTATGTCTGTTTTTGACGGAATCTCCGCTGACAGCCGTGCGGTGGAAGTCATGGCGTATATAGCGTCGGCATTAGTAATTCTTGTTGTCGTATACCTTATAGGAGTTGCCGCAACATACTTGCAGAACAGACTGATGCTTGGTATTTCCCAAGGAACTATTGAGCAGATAAGAAATGATTTGTTCAAAAAAATACAGAAGCTGCCCGTGCGCTTCTTTGACAACAATCCTACCGGTGAAGTCATGAGCCGTTTTACCAACGATGTCGATAACATAGGAACTATGCTTGATAACTCGCTTGTTTCGGTTATATCCGGTGCGGTAACGCTTATAGGCACTTTCGTATTCATGATAACGACAAACTGGATTCTTACGCTGGTTACGGTTGTTTTCGTTCCCATATTCTTAAGAGGCGGACTGGTTATAGCCGGAAAAAGCAGAAAATACTATGTCGGTCAGCAAGCGGCGCTCGGAGCTGTAAACGGATATATAGAAGAAACGGTTTCCGGACAGAAAGTAATAAAGGTGTTTAACCACGAGGAGGATTCTGTCGAGGAATTCGCACTGCTCAACGACGATTTGCGTGACAAACAGTTCAAGGCGCAGTTTTTCGGCGGAATAATGGGACCGATAATGGGAAATACTTCTCAGATAAGCTATGCCTTAACGGTAGGAGTCGGAGGCATACTCATCTGCACAACCGGCATGCTGCCCGGAGCGCTTACGGTATTCGCCAACTACTCAAGACAGTTTTCTTTCCCGATAAATAACATTTCTCAGCAGATGAGCACCGTCTTTTCCGCTCTTGCCGGAGCTGAGCGTGTCTTCAATATAATTGATATGAAGGAAGAGCCGGAGGATAAGCCGGACGCAGTGGATATGTCCGGAATGAAGGGCTATGTTGAGCTTAAAAACGTTACTTTCGGATACGATGAGGGAAAGACAATTTTGAAAAACATCTCATTGTACGCAAAACCGGGACAAAAGATTGCTTTCGTCGGTTCTACCGGAGCCGGAAAAACCACCATAACGAACCTGCTCAACCGTTTTTATGACATAGAATCCGGAGAGATAACTATCGACGGCGTAAATATCAAGGACATAAAACTGAGCGAGCTAAGAAAGAACGTCGCAATGGTGCTCCAGGATACCCACCTGTTTACGGGAACGGTAATGGAAAATATCCGTTACGGCAGGCTTGACGCAACAGACGAGGAAGTAATAGAGGCGGCAAAGACCGCAAGCGCACACAGCTTTATAATGCGTCTTGACAGGGGATACGACACCGTTATCGAGGGCGACGGAGCAAACCTCTCTCAGGGACAGCGCCAGCTGTTGAATATAGCGAGAGCGGCAATAAGCAAAGCTCCCATACTTGTGCTTGACGAGGCGACAAGTTCGGTCGATACAAGAACTGAAAGACACATTGAGCACGGAATGGACAGACTTATGGCAAACAGAACGACATTCGTAATCGCTCACCGCCTGTCAACCGTAAGAAACGCAAACGCAATTATGGTGCTTGAAAAGGGCGAGATAATCGAGAGAGGCGATCATGATGATTTGCTTGCGCTGAAAGGCAGATATTACGAGCTGTACACCGGTAAAAAGGAACTCGATTGATTAAAGAAAATTCACCGCACCGCAGTTTTTTGCGGTGAATTTTTTCGCTTACTTGGTTTATTTCAGCATTTATTCGGTTCTGTAAGGCGTTTGCGGCACATACTATGGTTACAAAAAAGTTAAACGTCAGGAAATACTGTGTAAACGCCGCATAAGCGGAGAATAATTTAAACTAATTGTATTGACAAATATTATAAAATTGGTATAATATTGTGTTGAATGACAGTGGTTATTCTGACGTTTTTATTGCAAAATACCACAGAAAGGAATGTGTTCAATGTCAAAAAAAACGCCGCGTATATATACGCCGATATCCACGCTTAGACAGCTTACCCTTGCGAATATGCAAAAAAGAGCCGAGAAAGCTCTTTTCAAATATCTTGATGATGATGGAAATGTTGCCGAAGTTTCGTACGGTGACTTTTACTATAAATGCGAAAAACTGATTGCCGCCCTGAAGAAAAAGAATCTTTCCGGAAAGAGAGTAGCGCTTATAGGCGAAACATGTCCGGAATGGATTGAAACATTCTGTGCGGTAATTTCTGCCGGAAGCGTAATTATTCCGCTTGACAGAGAACTTTTGGTGGAGGAAATAAAAGGATTTCTTGAAATAAGCAAGGCTGACGCGATAGTTATGTCGCCGAAGTATTCCAAAAAATATTCCGAGCTTAAGGAAGCCGGTGCTTTTGACGGACTTGACTATGTAATTTCCGCCGCTAAGGGCACAGGCGAAGAAGCAGCTGATGCTGATGCTAAATTGACTGATCTCGATACGTTCATAGCAGACGCAGAGCCTGAAAATATTCTTCCGTCCGAGATTATGCGCGCAAAGCCGCGCGGGGATATGAGCATTATGCTGTTTACGAGCGGAACGACCGGCTCAAGCAAGTGCGTTATGCTTTCGGAAAGAAACCTTGTGGCTTGTGCCAACTCAGCGTGCGAGTCGGTTAATTTCTGCGAAAACGACGTAACTCTCTCCGTGCTCCCGATTCATCATACCTATGAGCTTGCAATAACAATCGCTGAAATGATATACGGCGCTACGGTATGCATAAATGATAATTTGAAACATGTCCTTAAAAATCTGAAGCTTTTCAAACCTACGGCTATGATTTTGGTTCCCCTTTTCGTTACCACGTTCAACAAGAAAATCTGGGACGAGGTCAAGAAAAAGGGCAAGGAAAAGCAGTTAAAAATCGGTATGACCGCCTCAAATACTCTAAGGCTTGTCGGCGTTGACGTCAGACGCAAGCTGTTCGGTGATATTTTAGCGGCATTCGGAGGAAATCTCTGCAAGATAATCTGCGGCGGTGCGGCTATGCAGCCGGAGCTTATGAAAATGTTTGACGCAATAGGCATTGAGCTTTGCGAAGGCTACGGCATTACTGAATGTTCGCCGCTTATTGCCGTAAATCCGTACTTCAAGAGAAAGCTTGGCTCAGTCGGTCCGGCAGTGCCTTGCTGTGAAGTTAAGATTGACGCTGACAATACGGATGAAAAGGGACATCTCGTAGGCGAGATACTTGTCAAAGGCGAAAATGTCATGATAGGTTATTATGACAACGTCGAGGCAAACATGCAGGCGTTTACTGACGACGGCTACTTCAGAACCGGCGACGTCGGATATATGGATAACGACGGTTACATCTATATAACCGGACGCAAGAAGACAGTCATAGTACTGAATAACGGTAAAAATGTGTTCCCTGAAGAAATAGAAGAGTATCTGTCGAAGATAGACAGTATAAGCGAGTGCGTTGTGGTCGGAAGAGATAAGGGCGACGGCTCGGAAATAATGCTGACAGCCGTTATATTCCCTGATTTTGCGGCATATCCTGAAAACGAGCCGATTGACGCAATCGCCGAGGATATAAAGAAGCAGGTGCTTGATATGAACAGACACCTTCCGTCCTTTAAGCAGATAAGAAATATTGAGATAAGAAAAACCGAGTTTGAGAAGACTACGTCCAGAAAGATTAAGCGTTTTTTGGTTAAATAACAGAATTTTCTGTTGTTTATTATAAATGTTTATAAAATCCCCGGGAAAAGGAGATGATATTTGAATGTTTGAAGAGGTAAAAAACATGCTGGTTTCGGAGATGTCTATTGACGCAGACGAGATCACTGAAAACGCTGAGTTTGTCAAGGATTTGGGATTTAATTCGCTTGAGCTTGCGGATCTCGTAGTTTTATGCGAAGAAAAATATAACGTTGACATAGACGAGGAAAGAGCCCATACGATAATAACGGTCGGCGATTTTTCCGATTATCTTGCCGAGCTTACCGCCGGTAAGTGAGTGAATAATAATGGATAAAAAGAATTTTGACATATATAAGTTTTTTTCATCCCGAACGGCAATGATGATAAGCGGAATCGTGTGTGCGATTCCGTTTGTTTTTGAAAAAGCATGGATACTTTCGTGGTTTGCGTATATCCCGGTGGTGACGGCGTTTGCCTTTCCGGTAGCGGAAGACAAGCCGAGGGTGTTTTCAAAAAGTTTTATTTTTGCTTTCTTCTACTACGCCGTAGGATATTCATGGTTTTGCGAATTATATCCGATGGATTACGCAGGATTCACAAATTTCCAAAGTCTGTTAATTGTACTGCTTGCAATAACAGCCATTCCGGCAATACACGGACTTATGTTTACTCTTTGCGTTTTCTTATGCCGTGCCGTGACAAAAAAAGCGCCGGATATATTAAGAGTGCTTGCTTTTCCGGCGGCAGTAATGCTTGCGGAGTATTTGCAGAGTCTTGGTGCGCTTGCCTTTCCCTGGTGCAGAGTGTTTGTGGCGCAAGCCTCGTTTACTGCCTTGCTCCAGTCGGCAAGCCTGTTCGGTTCGTATTTTATAACTTTTTTGGTTACATTGTTTAACGCGCTTTTGGCGTATGCCATCGCAAAGCCGGAAAAGAGAAAGCTGATGATTTCTGTTTCCGCGGGAATTTTCGCATGTAATCTCGTGTTCGGCGTGTGCAGACAGAGCATTATGCAAAATATGTTTGAAAAAGAGGAAACAGGAGCGTTTTACGGCGCAGTGCTTCAGGGCAATTATCCGTCCGGGGAAAAATGGAGCAGCAGTACGAGTGAAATGCACTTAAGATATCTTGAGCTTGCTGACCGGGCGCTTGAAAGTCTTGAGAAACTGAATAAATCGCAAGTAAATGCAGAAGAGGGAATAGCACCCGGAAAACAGGACGAGAATACCTGCGATACCATTATTGTCACGCCGGAAACCGCCCTGCCGATTACCCTTAAACAGAATTCATCGTATTCACGTGATTATTCCGCATACGCACAGCAGAATAATATTTGTCTTGCCGCCGGGGCTTTTTCGGATGAAAACGGAGAAAGCGGAAACGCTGTGTTTATGTATCTGCCTGACGGAAGCGTTTCAAGACCTTATGTTAAACGTCATCTCGTGCCGTTTGGCGAGTATTTGCCTTACCGACCGTTTTTTGAAACATTTCTGCCGGTCTTGGCGGAAATAAATATTTTGAGTGAGGATCAGGCAAGAGGCAAAGAAACCGGAGTTTTTGAAACACCTGTCGGCAAAGTCGGCACGCTTATTTGCTATGAGTCAATTTTTCCGGAGCTTTGCCGTGACTCTGTAAAGGCCGGCGCGCAGATTATACTTGTCTCAACAAACGACTCGTGGTTTGGTACGTCTCGAGCTTTGACTCACCATTTGGCAAATGCAAAAATGAGAGCGATTGAGAATAATGTCCCCGTGTTAAGAGCTGCTAATACCGGAATATCCGCTCTTATTCGTCCGGACGGAACGGTTACAGATACGATCGGTGCCGGAGAATCCGGATTTCTTGCCGGTAAACTGCCGTATGGTTCCGGAAATACTCTTTATACATACATAGGAGATATTTGGATTGCAGTTTACACTGCTGTGATATTTGTATCCGCTATGATTTTAAAGCTGACGAGAAAACAGTGATGAAATTTTTTCTTATACATATGTGCGGAAAAGAATTTCTGCCCGGGTAAAAACAAACGCCGGGACTAAGGTAGTCTCGGCGTTAAAATGTGTCAAATATAAGCTTAAATAAAGCTTAAACAGCTTCCTCAGTTTGAAAATTTCTGCTTTGCAGCGTCAATTTTCTGCTGTTCAGCCTGCTGCGCCGGATACCATCCCTTTTGAGCCATTTTAGCATAAATCTCGTTTTGAATACAAAGAGTGTCGTTGAAAACCTGTGTGAAGGCATTATGAACATCGGGTGTAGATGACTCAATAGCGCCGTGCATCATAAGATCGCACGCGCCTTTTGCCGAAGTGAGAAGCGAATCCATAATCATTTTGTCGTTCATGGTTTTTACCTCCTTTATTTGCCTAAAAGACCGTAAAATTTATTGAAGCTTGTCTGATGTCTTTCGCAAAGGCCCTGTACGAAATTCTTAAGCTCTCCGTCCTGAAGCATGTTTGCATAGTCTGTGCAGCAGTCTTTCATTTGTTTTTCATGGCCGAGCGCGTCTTCGATATAAAGCAGTTCTTTTGGTGACATGGTTTGTTATCCTCCTGGATCGTTTTTTGGCATGAAAATCTTACCGTGATTTTACGGATTGTTTATATGCCGTAATTATTTTGTGCTGTACTGCTTTTTTTATTCCGGCTTTCTTTATTTGTTAGATGATACCTGCTTTTTACTGTGATTTCGCACCAAAAAGAAAGATTTGTTAACAAATAATACAAAAATGGGTTACATAAAATGATTTCTGTTACAATAATTATATGGTGAAAAAAGGCATAAAATAGGCAATTTTACTAAATATGCCGTGATTATGTGTTTTTAATAATGTTACTTTTATGTTACAATTAAAAAAAACTATTGCAAAATATGCATTATTGATATAAAATAATACTCGTATACAAGTCTATTTTGTGTAGGCATACAAAACATATTAACAGGAGGAATCCAAGATGAGTAAATTCAAACGAATTCTCACAGTCGGTATTACGGCAGTTATGTTGCTTGCTGTTCTTTCGGTAAGTGCTTTTGCTGCAACGACAAAATTCACAGACGTAAACGCCAAAGACGAAACTCTCAGCAAAGCGGTATCGCTTCTGGAGGGATTAGGCGTTGCAAAAGGAACAACCGAAACGACTTTTGGAACCAATGAGAATGTAACCAGACAGCAGATGGCTGCTTTCATTTACAGACTCATGAAAAAAGGAAGCACTCTTGAGGGTGGAGATAACAATACTCCTTTTGAAGATCTCTACGACGATACATATTACGGAATGGTTTCTTGGGCAAATGCCATGGGAATCATTAAGGGCGTAAGCGCAACAGAGTTTGATCCGGACGGCTCCATCATTCTAAAGGATGCATACACAATGCTTGTAAGAGCACTCGACTATGAGAAGAATACACAGCTCGGCTATCCTTTTGATTTTATTGAAATAGCTGAGAGCTCAGGCGTCAATCTCGACGAAGGACTTCCTTCTTCTGTAAACTATGACTCAGAGCTTACAAGAGGAAACGTAGCTATACTTCTTTACAATGCTTTTTATGCAGAAACCGGTATCGCTGAAACAGTTGAAAGAGAAAGACTTATCGGTGAAGGCGAGAACGCAAAGTATGTTCTCGAAACCGTTGAGGAATATCCCAGACTTTGTGAAAAGGTTTACGATGTTATTGAAGAAGAATTCGTAGTAAGAGAAACAACTCACTATGCTTTCAATGACAGCAAGAACTCTACCGCATATAAGGCAACCGAGGACAGCGCAGGAGAAGGCACAATGCTTCTCGTTGCTGCCGAAGACAACCAGGAGGTTGCAAGCTTCTACACAACCGCAGAAGCTCTCGGTCTTGAAAGCGGCGCCGATACCTACATCATGTCGCATGTAACGGTTTTCTACACACTCGACGAAGATGAGGAAACTGTTGAAGAGATTCTGTATGCAGAACCTCTTATCCAGAAGGCTTCCGCAGAATCAGCTACTTACGGAACTGTAAGCGCGGAAAGAGTTAAGGGCGACGCCGAGCACTTCTACTCTCCTTCAGACGCAAACTATGCGAGAATGGATGGTTCCATGACGGTTGCCGGAAAAGTGCTTTATTTCTTTGACGCTCCTTACACATATGCAGAACCCTCGTATAACGGCTGCGAGACTGATGAAGACAGATATGCAGTAAGAAACGCGGATGATACGCTCCTTATCGATCTCATATGCACGGATGTCGATAAGGGATTATACAGCTATTATGTCCGTGACGAGAGATTCGGGGCCAAAGACGGATACGGCACAGACCTTGACAAAGCGTTTGCTACATTCTTCCATCAGGTAAGAACAAGCGGTATCTACGCTATGGACATATACGACCCGGACGGTGACGGCAGGTATGAGTATATGTGGTATAAGCCGGCAACTTTCGGCAAGGTCAACATTGACGATGATTACGATTTCGTTGATTTTGACGAGTATAAGGAAAACAAGCCTGTTTCCGAAACTCCCAAGAAGATAGTTGAAAACGGACTTTCTACTGTTCCTGTAATTTATACAAACGGAGCTACGATAGACGGTACCTCCGGTGTAACATACCGCGACGGCGACTTTGTAATAGCTTACCTTAACGGTGACGCAAACTATATGTACATTTTCGGAACCGCCCAGGGCAAGCAGGGAACAATAACATACTATAACAGTCCTACCGGAACCGTAAGAATAGGAAATCAGGAATTCAGAACATGTTATCAGTTCAGATTCCTTGAGAACTACTTCCAGTACGATAATATTTCAGTAACGGCTACCTCCGGTTCGGCTAACACCAATGTGTTCCCGTTCCTTGTGAGCAGCAACTCACTTGACACCGAAGTAATACTTTACACATACAACAAGAATTACAACAACGTCGTTTACTATGAAATAGTAAGCGCGGCTGCAAGCCAGTACTCAGGCGAAAATATCCTTATTCCGCTCAGTGATGAAACCATAAGATCACAGAACGCTGAAACCTTTAAGTTTGATCAATATCTTAAGGTTTGGGTTGACGGAGAAGAGAAGTATGTCCTTGTTGACATAGAGAACTGCTATCCTGAACCCACAAAGACAATAGACGGAACGTATAAGTTTGATCAGGCAGTTGTTGAGGATGACGGCAATACCTATTATGCATATCTCAATAAGGTTTGTACTTATACTGTAGACTCTAAGGGTTACTACACAATCCATAGCATACTTCACGGAAGAGATGAGGACGGCAGAGCAGATCATATCGATCTTGTATTTGATCCCGGTGAATTCTTTGATGAGAAAACTGTAAACCAGGCAGGTATGGACCTTGGCAGTGTAGGCGCAAATGAAGAAGCGAGACTTAAGAAAGTTACAAGCACTCGTTATCAGCTGATTGATAAGAATGGTTACTCCATGCTCGGAACTTACGGTGAGTCCAAAGAAGAAGAGCATTGGTTCAACGATGCAATAGTTGATGCCGGAACGACAATTATTATTCGTTCAGTAACTCTTGACGAAGATGGAGAGCAGGAAAACGAGTTCAACGTATACAAGGGCAACGAGTTCCCCGGAACAACCGAATCCATGCTTACTAATATTCAGTATGTTTATGAAAACATCGAAGATAACTCCACACGTGTAAGACTCGTTCTTCTGTATGGTGAAGTAGACGGAGACTTTGAATTCTCTTCTGCCGCTCGTACAACAGATCTCAGAATTGTAAAATCATCTTCGCCCAAGAAGATTGATGACAATGAATTCCGTTACTCATATACACTCTTTAACCTCACAACCGGAGAAGTTGAAGAAGGCGTATACGGCACAATGTCCAAGGCTTCTGCTTCATCACTTTCTTCCGAAGAGCCTCTTGCGGTTGGCTCAATAGTTAAGGTGGATACCGCAGGATACATCAATGATAAGGAAGCTCCGGAAGGAATCCTTGATCCTGTTACAAATGAAAACCTTGCATTCTTGCTTGATGTTGATGCAGTTGGCTTCGGTATTGAGCTTGCACCGGTAAATCCTGGCGACGATGATTACTTTACCGTAAATGGAAAACTCCACACCTTCTATGAAGTTGATGAGGACGTTAAGATATCTGTAGTTAAGTTCACCGAACAGGGCGATTACGATACAGCTGAAGTATCTCTCCTTACACTCGAAGAGCTTGCTAAGGCAGGAAAAGATATTAAGTCCTACAACACGAAGGTTCCGGATAAGGACGGTAACTTCAATACAGAGTACAGTGAATATGTTAAGGCATATGTAACCTACTCAAAGAAGTCTAACGACGAATATCCTGTAATCGACAGCATAATCGTTGTAGTAAACCCGGATGAACCTGTTGAGTACCTCGAGGACTAAGCAGTAGTATCAACAAATAATCAGTGATTGAAAACAGCCTTCCGCTTGTCGGAAGGCTGTTTTACGTTATTTTGAGCAGGAAAATAAGGATAGTCAATAAATAATTATAATTACAGATAAAATAAGTAAACAGAAAACGGTACAACATCAAACAATTGGAAAATTAAAAAGGACTGTCAAAAAACAGCCCTTTAAAATACAGAATAAATAGCGCTCACATTGCAACAAAAATCAGTTTATTGCTTGGTAGTGGTTTTTAACATAACGTCGTGGTAACCGCCCTCGACAATGCTTGTTGCTGAAACAAGAGTTATTTTCGCTTTCTTTTGAAGCTCTTGGATGGATGTTACGCCACAGTTGCACATGGTTGATTTTACCTTGTATAAGCTCTTTGCAACATTGTCGTGAAGACTTCCCGCATACGTTACGTAAGAGTCTACACCTTCCTCAAAGGATAATTTAGCTTTACCGCCTAAATCATAACGCTGCCAGTTGCGCGCTCTGTTTGAACCTTCTCCCCAGTATTCCTTTACATATGTGCCGTTTATGTTGAGCTTTGAGGTGGGGCTTTCGTCAAATCTTGCAAAGTATCTGCCAAGCATTAAGAAGTCTGCACCCATAGCAAGGGCGAGCGTCATATGATAGTCGTGCACAATTCCACCGTCAGAACAAACCGGTACATAAATTCCCGTTTTTTCAAAGTACTCATCTCTTGCTTTTACTACATCAATAAGAGCCGTCGCTTGACCTCTGCCGATACCCTTTTGTTCACGGGTTATACAAATTGAACCGCCGCCTATGCCAACCTTAACAAAATCAGCGCCTGCTTCTGCAAGGAACATGAAACCGTCACGGTCAACTACGTTTCCGGCACCAACCTTAACAGTGTCACCGTATTTTGCTCTTATGAAATCAAGCGTCTTTTTCTGCCAGCAGCTGTACCCCTCGGATGAGTCAATACATAATACGTCAGCTCCGGCTTCAACAAGAGCCGGTACACGTGTTTCATAATCGAGAGTATTGATACCCGCTCCGACAATGTAGCGCTTTTGAGCATCAAGAAGTTCGCCGGGATTATCCTTGTGTTCCGAATAGTCCTTGCGGAAAACTATGTAAAGCAGATTTCCGTTTTCATCAACAATCGGAAGAGAATTTAACTTGTGCTCCCAGATAATGTCGTTAGCCGCCTTGAGAGTTGTGCCGGACGGAGCAATAATCAAACGTTCACGAGGAGTCATAAAGTCCTTGATTAAAGTGTCCTGTGACATGCGGCTGACTCGATAATCTCTGCTTGTAACAATACCGAGAAGTTTGCCGTTAGGCGTACCATCATGGGTTATTGCAATTGTATTGTGGCCGGTCGTTGCAACAAGCTCAATCACATCAGCAAGAGTATTGTCTGGAGTGAGATTTGAGTCGCTTACAACAAAACCTGCCTTATAGCTTTTCACACGGGCAACCATTGCCGCTTCGTCTTCAATTGACTGCGAGCCGTATATAAAGGATACGCCGCCTTCTTTGGCCAAAGCAATAGCCATAGTGTCGTTTGAAACCGACTGCATAATAGCAGAAACCAACGGAATGCTCATCTCAATTGCCGATTTTTCACCTTTTTTGAATTTAACCAACGGTGTGCGAAGTGATACGTTTGCCGGTATGCATTCTTCTGAGGTGTAGCCCGGGATCAGCAGATATTCACTGAAAGTATGCGAGGGTTCGTCGAAGTAAAAAGCCATATTTTCCGATCCTTTCTCTGTGTTAAAAGTCACTGTGATGTTCTAAACTGTGCAATTGTATAATTGTATATTATTAAATACAATTTTACATCTTTTTCGCCGGCAAGTCAAGTTATTTTTGAGTATGATTGTATTTTTGTTGAATGATACAAATAGAGTGCTTAATAAAAACTGATTTCTAATATAAGTGCTTATCCTGAAAATAATATTTCATGTAATTGTTGTAATCTTTAATATTTTATTAGCAATAATGCACAAATGTATATGTAAAAAATGACGAATATAGCGAAAATTAATAATTTTGTAATATTTCGGATGTATTATTAATAAGTAAGATATTATACGTATCTGTAATTATAATAGGGAGTGAAAAAAATGAAAAAAACGATGGCGTTAGTACTCGCGGTAGTTCTATTATTGACAATGTCAGTGCAGACGATGGCATTTGAACTCGACTCGGTGGAAACTGCAGTAGAATTTGCCGAACCTTTAGCAGAAGAAGAGGGCGTACAAAGTCAGGACGATGTCGATCTGGCGGCAACGGAAACAGTGGCTCCGGGAATAAATATTGCAACCGGAACCAATGAGCTTGCTACTTTCGACGACGAAACGCAGAAAAATAATTTTTCTCAAGAGAATTACAGCTCTATATCAATAGTTGAAAATCCTGTAAGTATTGTTGACGGCTCGACTCGTATTGATCCCGACGGCACTTATGGAAAAGTCCTTCAGTACCACCGTGAAGCCGGGGTAAATCATTGGTCAAATGTGATATTCAATCATCCCCTGGATGCTACAAGACAGTATTATTTCACGTGGGATACGTTCATTAATATGAACGGTATCGAGACGCTGTGGGGAGCAGTTACATACATAGGCGGATCTAATAAACATCAGGATGTAACTACTAAAGCGAACGAGTGGGTTAATAACGCATTCAGCTATACCCCTAATAATAACTATAATTTTATTTTCCGTCACAGAGTCGGCACGGTTGATGCTGAAAACGCAGCGGCAGCAAATCCATTGAATACATATATAGATAACTTTGGAATATATCCGTATTACAAAATTACATACGTTGACGGTGCCGGAGAAACTATAGAGACTCTTCAGGTGCTTCGCGGCGAAGACGGCGAATTTCTCAGAGAGTATACAGTAAAGTCAGATAACTATCCTGAATGGGACGGCAAGGACGGTACTGTAAGAGAGTGCATCGGTTGGGCAGTAACACCCGGAGCAGCAGATACGGTTACTGAGGTTGCGTTGAAAAACGCAGATATAACTTTGTACCCTGTATGGGAAACAACTGAATATTTAACTGCTTCTGCTGACAGCTCGAACGCTTCAGCGGGAAAGTCAATTACTGTTACTGCAACTAAACCTGTTGATTGGACCTATGACGTAGGAGCAACAGAGGCTACTGTGACAGATATGACAGAGACTTCTATTACATTCAATGCAGTAGGATATGCCGGAGAGATTGATGTCACAGCGACGCTTAAATCTGATCCGGAAGTTTCCGTTAAGAAAACGCTTAAATTTTACGCCGGTCCGCTCTTCAAACCCGGTTTGAACATTTATACCGGAACTACCGAAGCATATGGCTTTGAAGAAGAAAACTGGTATGACACAGCAGTTGCGAAGGATCAAAACATTGATCGGATTGCAAATCCCGAAAAAAATGGAATCAATTCTTCTGATTATGTAATGAACTTTACAGCACAGTTTAAGGTTTTCCATTCAATGGCTGATTTAGAACCTAAGATTGAAGTAGAACGTCCTGTGTGGGTTTCTTTTGATTATCGTGCCGGTGGTCCCGGCTACACAGAAGCTGCCAATACCATATATTTCATGCTCAACGATATTGCAGGAGGACCGAATGGAAATATTTATAGGTCAATGGCGCCTTGTAATGATGGTGTGTGGGAAAACACAACGTTTACCGTGGATCTCATGGCAGGCGGACATGAGTCTACAAACTTGGTACAGACTATAAAGAACGACGGCGGAGTGAAATGGCTCGGTATTGAGTCAAAGGAAGGAATTGACGGAACCAATAAGTTTTTGAATGTTGACAACGTCAATATGATACCGTACTACAAAGTAACGTATATGAGTCTTGACGGTTCTTCCGTTGCGGATACTGAATATGTTCTCTTTGACAGTGAAGGCAATTTCCTCAGCGTATATACTCCCGATATATCCAAAGTTCCGGGAGCTACCGGTTTTGCTCTTGAGCAGGGCGGAGAATCTGTTACAGATGTACCGCTCGAGAATAAGGATATAGTACTTTATCCTGTTACTACCAGACAGATCAGCTTTAAGTCGGATGTTTCTTCCAAAACAGAGGTAATAGAAGACGGCGAAGGATATACTTTTAAAGATCCTGCTGATTTTGGTTTTGCAACCGAAAACTTCTTGGTATGGTATGCTGAGGGCGTAGGAAAATACAAGCCCGGTGATGTACTGAGTGCTGAGCAGGTTGACAAAATTGTCGGAACAATTTTTGTCGCATACTATCAGGATGTAAATGTTCCTGCAATGGGATTTGCTTTTGAAGGAACATCTAAGCAAACCGGAGAGCAGAAGCTTTCGTACTCTGAATTGATAGAGGATGACGGAAGAAGCGTTCTCCACTTGAATCAGTATCAGTCTACTTATGAGGCTGCTAATCCAGCTGAGAACAAAGATCCAAAATGGATGAGCGATATGAGAATCCATATAAAGAACGCTAATACTAAGTTTGATCCTAAAGAGTATAACATAGTTCAGTATATGTACAGAGTAGACAACATGGTTTCTCTGGATAAGTGGACTACTGCTCTTGAAGATCTTAAGCCGGAGGATCTTATCGAGCACACACAGGCAGATATGATTATCTATTACTACACGGGAGAAGCCGGAGACGCTTTCTATAATCCCGGCGGCGAACATCGAGTTGGAAATAAAATTTTCAAGGTCGATGACAACGGCAAATATAACATGATTGAAGTTGATATGTCAGTTCCTGCAAATGGAAACTCTACGGCTCCTTGGACATACGGAGAGTTTGTATATGGCTTCGCTGTTGATCCCAATCGTGTCAACTATTCCGGCGATACGTACATAGATTATCTGCGTGTATACCGTGACGGTATATTCACTGTAACCTATGATACAAATGCTCCTGAGTATTATGATGAACTTGTTCTCAAGAACGTAGCTCCTGACACCGGCAGAGGCGTAGGAACAGGATACCTGCTCAAAGGTGAACGTCCTGAAATAGACGGCTTTATCTTCCGCGGCTGGGCACTTACACCCGACGCGACAGCGGATGAGGTAGTAGACAGCGTTGACCTGACAGGCGACCTCACTGTATACGCAGTATGGGAAGCAGCGCTTTACAATACCGCACCTGATATGGATAACTTCGCAGGCATACGCAGCGGAGCAGACAAAGTAAACGGCATACGTTTCCGTTCTGTAATAGATCCTGAAACAAAGGCGTTCATGGACGAATACGGCTTTATCGTTGCAAGAAAAGATGTTCTCGGCGATAATGAGCTTACATTCGAGTTCAAGAAAGAAGGAACCGGTACTCCTCTTTATGTAACCGGAGTTGCGTATAATAAGGATGAAGGAATAGATATCCAGTACTCTGTTGAACCTGACGGTGATACAGTATTTACCGCAGTTTGCGTAGGAATACCTGAAGCTCACTTCTCAACAGAAATAGTTGCAAGAGCTTACGCTAAGTATTCAAACAATAACGGTCCTTCGTTCACCGTATACGGCTCAACGGTAACCAGATCAATCGCTCAGGTTGCCCAGGATATTAAGGATGCCGAGGGCGAGGATTACGCCAATAACAAAGAGTACATCGACTATATTCTTGAAAAAGTAGCAGCTCAGGCTTAATTGAAAGCTGAAAGCAAATAGTTTTTATATGTCACTTTTGTGGGCAACTTAGTTGCCCACATTTTTTGTATTATTTTTGTTAAATTTTAACAAAAATATATGTGCACTGTGCCGATTATGTTAAAAATTAATATTTTAGAAATAAATAAGATTTATTATGTTATTAGCAAAAAATAAATTAGGAAGAGGTGTATTGAAATGAAAAAAACAATGGCATTAGTACTTGCCGTAGTTATGTTGTTGACAATGTCAGTACCGACCCTGGCATTTGAACTCGACTCGGTGGAGACTGCAGTAGAATTTGCCGAACCTTTAGCAGAAGAAGAGAGCGCACAAAGTCAGGACGATGTCGATCTGGCAGCAACGGAAACAGTGGCTCCGGGAATAAATATTGCAACCGGAACCAATGAGCTTGCTACTTTCGACGACGAAACGCAGAAAAATAATTTTTCTCAAGAGAATTACAGCTCTATATCAATAGTTGAAAATCCTGTAAGTATTGTTGACGGCTCGACTCGTATTGATCCCGACGGCACTTATGGAAAAGTCCTTCAGTACCACCGTGAAGCCGGGGTAAATCATTGGTCAAATGTGATATTCAATCATCCCCTGGATGCTACAAGACAGTATTATTTCACGTGGGATACGTTCATTAATATGAACGGTATCGAGACGCTGTGGGGAGCAGTTACATACATAGGCGGATCTAATAAACATCAGGATGTAACTACTAAAGCGAACGAGTGGGTTAATAACGCATTCAGCTATACCCCTAATAAT
>QAKH01000065.1 GCA_003343885.1 Clostridiales bacterium
TTCTATACAAAAAATCGAGGATCTTCATCCTCGACTTCTTGGGGACTTCTTAAACAGCCCCAAAGATTTATTGTTTATTGGGAAATGGTAATAATCAGGCAAAAACGAGATAAATCATCAAAAAATCAGAACAGACCTGAGATTTTTCCGTTTTCGTCAACGTCAATTTTTTCAGCCGCCGGCACTTTGGGAAGCCCCGGCAGGGTCATAATATCTCCGGTAAGAACTACTATAAATCCGGCTCCGGCGGATACCTTGACATTTTTAACAGTTATGCGGAAATGCTCGGGGGCGCCAAGCTTTGAGGGATCATCGGAGAAACTGTATTGTGTTTTAGCAATACAAACCGGCAAGTTTGAAAAACCAAGCTCGGTAAGTTTCTTTATCTGATTTTTCGCAGCCGGAAGATAGTCTACACCGTCTCCGCCATATATTTTCTTAACAACAGACTCGATTTTGTCTTCAATTGTGCCTTCAAGACCGTATGAAAAAGTAAAATCGTTGGGAGACTCGCAGAGCTCTACAACTTCCTTTGCAAGCTCAGTTCCGCCGTCTGAGCCCTTTGCCCATACATCTGAAAGTATCGCTTTTACTCCGAGCTTGCGGCATTTTTCAATGACAAGTGCCACTTCTTCGTCAGTATCGGTCGGGAACTTGTTAACAGCGACAACAGCCGGTAGCTTGTAAACAGTAGTAATATTTGATACATGCCTCAGGAGATTTGGTAGTCCCTTTTCGAGAGCCGCAAGATCGGGTGTAGACAGTTCATTTTTAGCTAATCCGCCATGCATCTTAAGCGCACGAATTGTCGCTACCACAACGACTGCTGACGGGGTAAGACCTGCGTATCTGCATTTAATGTCAAGGAATTTCTCCGCTCCGAGATCGGCTCCAAAGCCAGCCTCTGTTACGGTATAATCGCCAAGCTTTAGAGCAGTGCGGGTTGCGATAACTGAATTGCAGCCGTGGGCAATGTTCGCAAAAGGTCCTCCGTGAACAAGCGCCGGAGTGCCTTCAAGCGTCTGAACTAAGTTTGGTTTCAGAGCGTCCTTCAGAAGGGCGGTCATTGCGCCCTGCGCCTTCAAATCAGCACAGGTAACCGGTTTGTCATCATAGGTATATCCCACAATTATGCGTGACAAACGCTCTTTTAAGTCTGTAATAGAGGAAGACAGGCATAAAACAGCCATGATTTCGGAAGCTACGGTTATATCAAATCCGTCTTCACGGGGCGTTCCGTTTGCTTTTCCTCCAAGTCCGTCAACTATGTTTCTTAACTGCCTGTCGTTCATATCAACACAGCGCTTCCAGGTGATTTTGCGAACATCAATACCAAGCGCGTTTCCCTGTTGAATGTGGTTGTCAAGCATTGCCGCCAAAAGGTTATTTGCCGCGCCTATTGCGTGAAAATCACCGGTAAAATGAAGGTTTATGTCCTCCATGGGAACAACTTGGGCGTATCCGCCGCCGGCAGCGCCGCCCTTAATGCCGAATACCGGACCGAGCGATGGCTCACGAAGAGCGACAGTTACCTTTTTTCCTATTTTACGCAAGCTGTCGGCAAGACCGATTGTTGTAGTTGTCTTGCCCTCGCCGGCAGGCGTAGGAGTGATTGCCGTAACGAGAATAAGCTTTCCGTCCGGAATGTTTTTACTGTCGTTCAAAAGTGATAAATCAATTTTTGCCTTATAGTTTCCGTATTGTTCAATATATTTTTCATCAATTCCTGCGTCAGACGCAATGTCGCATATGTGCCGCAGGTTTACAGACTGCGCAATTTCTATGTCAGATTTGTAATCCATAAAATGACCTCCGGTAATTATTTGAAGTATTTGACTGCCGCAAGGAACATGCCTATGTCAAAATCGCCGGGTACGTTTTTATATAGTCCGCTTCCAATACGTTCAGAATGTCCCATCTTTCCGAAAACTCTGCCGTCGGGAGAGGTGATGCCTTCTATTGCGTACATGGAATTGTTCGGGTTGAAATGTATATCCGAAGTGGGATTTCCGGAAAGATCTACATACTGTGTTGCAATCTGTCCGTTTTCGGCAAGAGAGTGAATTAATGCGTCGTCGCCAATGAATCTGCCTTCACCGTGAGAAATTGCAACCGTGTAGATGTCGCCGACCTTAGTTTCGGAAAGCCACGGCGATTTGTTGGAAGCAATGCGGGTTCTTACAAGCTTTGACTGATGGCGTCCTATAGTGTTGTAGGTAAGCGTAGGGCAGTTTTCATCAGCGTCAATGATTTTTCCGTATGGAACAAGACCGAGCTTTATAAGAGCCTGGAAACCGTTGCATATTCCGCACATAAGTCCGTCACGCTTTTCAAGCAGTGCGGTTACCTGTTCTTTGATTTCGGCATTTCTGAAGAACGCCGTAATGAATTTGCCGGAGCCGTCCGGCTCGTCGCCGCCTGAAAATCCGCCGGGAATAAATATTATTTGCGAAGATGATACTTTTTTCGCAAAATTCTGAACACTTGAAGAAATTCCGTCAGCGTCCAAATTGTTTATTACCATAATCTCAGCAGATGCGCCGGCGTCTTCAAGAGCTTTTGCCGTGTCGTACTCGCAGTTCGTACCCGGAAATACCGGAATAAGTACCTTTGGGCGAGCACTCAAAACAGTTGGCGCCTTTCTTTCGGAAGCTGAAACTTCATATGAGAAAGCTTCGACAGGAGCATCGGAAGACTCTATGTTGCACGGGAATACCTTTTCAAGCTTGTTCTCGTAAACCGAAAGAATATCGCTTGCCAAAACGCAGCTTCCGTTAAATTCAAAAATACGCTGTTCGGTAACAAATCCGATAGTTTTACCAACGTCGCAGTTCTTTTTGAGTTCAAGTATAAATGCACCGTATGAGTATGAGAACAAATCGTCAAGCGCAAGGTCTTTTTCAAAACAGAAACCGTAATCGTTTCCGAAACACATCTTCATTACTGCTTCTGCGATGCCGCCGTAAGTTAACGTGTACGCCGATATTGCAGTGCCGTTTCTTAACAGCTCAGTGACCTTTGAATATACGTTAAGCAAAGAAGACATAACCGGAAGTCCGTCTGCGCCGTATTCAGGCTTTAAGAGAACGACTTCACTGCCTGCGGTCTTGAATTCGTTGGACACAATGTACTCGGTTTTGCTTGTTGTAACGGCAAAAGAAACAAGGGTAGGGGGAACGTCTAACCTTTCAAAAGATCCGCTCATGGAGTCCTTGCCGCCGATAGAAGCGACACCGAAATCTTTCTGCGCTCTGAACGCACCTAAAAGTGCCGCAAGAGGCTTGCCCCAGCGCTTGGGATCTTTTCCGGGCTTTTCAAAATACTCCTGGAATGTCAGATACACGTCCTTGAACTCAGCGCCTGCCGCAATAAGCTTAGATATGCTCTCAACAACTGCAAGATATGCGCCGTGGTACGGACTTTTCTCTGCAATGAAAGGATTGTATCCCCATGACATGAGGGAACAGCAGTCAGTGTGCCCGTTTTCAACGGATATTTTATGAACCATTGCCTGAATAGGGGTAAGCTGGCGTTTTCCGCCGAAAGGCATAAGAACAGTGCCGGCGCCGATTGTTGAGTCAAAACGCTCGGAAAGTCCTCGCTTTGAGCATACGTTCAGATCGCCTGCAAGGTTCTTCAAACGCTCTTCAAATGAACCGTCAGTATGTTTTGAAAACTCTTCGGGCGCGGAAAGCTCGATATCAATGTGTTTTTCTGCACCGTTTGAGTTAAGGAAAGTACGTGAAATGTCAACAATTGTTTTGCCGTTCCAGTGCATAACAAGGCGAGGCTTTTCAGTTACGCTTGCGATAACAGTTGCTTCAAGATTTTCAGATTTTGCTATCTCAAGAAATGCAGTAACATTCTGAGGTTCAACAACAACCGCCATTCTTTCCTGAGATTCGCTGATTGCAAGCTCAGTGCCGTCAAGACCTTCATATTTTTTCGGAACTGCGTTAAGATTTATATCAAGACCGTCTGCAAGCTCTCCAACCGCAACGGAAACTCCTCCTGCGCCGAAATCGTTGCAGCGCTTTATCATGCGGCAGGCGGTGGGATTGCGGAACAGTCTTTGCAGCTTTCTTTCTTCCGGAGCGTTTCCTTTTTGTACTTCTGCACCGCAGCTTTCAAGAGAACTCTCCGTATGAGCCTTTGATGAGCCGGTTGCACCTCCGCAGCCGTCACGTCCTGTCCGGCCGCCAAGAAGAATGACACAGTCGCCGGGCTGCGGAACTTCACGCCTGACATTTTTTGCGGGAGCTGCCGCAATTACAGCGCCGATTTCCATGCGTTTAGCGGCGTAACCGTCGTGATACAGCTCGTCGACCATGCCGGTAGCAAGACCTATCTGATTGCCGTATGAGGAATATCCTGCGGCGGCAGTGGTTACTATTTTTCTCTGAGGAAGTTTACCTTTGATTGTTTCAGAAACCGGTACAGTAGGATCTGCGGCGCCGGTTACACGCATTGCGGCATAAACGTATGAACGTCCGGAAAGGGGATCTCGTATCGCGCCGCCGATACAGGTTGCAGCACCTCCGAAAGGCTCAATTTCAGTCGGGTGATTGTGCGTTTCATTTTTAAACAGAAGTAACCACGGCTGTTTTTCGCCGTCTACCTCAACGTCGATTTTTACCGTGCAGGCGTTTATCTCTTCAGATTCGTCAAGCTTTGCAAGTTTTCCGCGGCTCTTCAAATATTTTGCCGCAAGAGTAGCAACGTCCATTAAGTTGATTGGCTTGTCACGTCCGAGTGCCTCACGTGTTTTAATGTAGTCGTTGTATGTCTTCTGTAAAAGCTCGTCTTCAAAAGTTACATTGTCAATAGTTGTTAAAAATGTAGTGTGACGGCAGTGGTCTGACCAGTAAGTATCTATCATCTTTATTTCCGTGATTGTAGGATCACGCTTTTCAGAAGCAAAATACTGCCTGCAGAACTGTATGTCGTCAATATCCATTGCGAGTCCGAGTTTCTTGATAAGTCCTTCAAGACCTGCCTTGTCCATGGAAATAAACCCGTCAACAGTGTCTATTTTTTCGGGTATAACGTAGTTTGCGGCAAGTGTTTCCGGCATTGAAAGAGATGCTTCTCTTGCTTCAACAGGATTTATTACGTACTTCTTTATCTCGGCAATTTGTTTTTCGGAAAGCTTTCCGTAAAGCATGTATACCTTTGCCGTACGCACGGCAGGACGGTTTCCTTTTGAAATAATCTGAATACACTGTGAAGCAGAATCCGCTCTCTGATCAAACTGACCTGGCAGATACTCGGCTGCGAAAACTACGCAATTTTTGTCTTCCGGAACAGTGTCATAAACCACATCAAGCTGAGGCTCTGAAAAGACGGTTTTCTTTGCGTACTCAAAAAGCGCCTCGTCTATGTTTTCAACGTCGTATCTGTTAATAATACGAACATTTTCAAGCGAGTCAATGCTTAAAAGGGAGCGTGCGTCGTTTAAAAGAGCCGTGGCTTCGTGCATAAACTCTTTTTTCTTTTCAACAAAAACTCTGTATACCATTATCAGTTCTCCTTTTTTGAAATAGCAAGCGCCTTTGCTCCGATGTCTTTGCGGTAGTATGCGTTTTTAAAGGATATTTCGGAAACACGCTCATAGGCTTTTTCAATCGCCTTTTCAAGGCTTTCGCCGGTGGCTGTAACTCCGAGAACTCTGCCTCCGGAAGTAAGGAGCGCTCCGTCTGAGAGCTTTGCGCCGGCAACATATACGTAATCGGCGACAGACTGCGGAATTGTAATTTCAAATCCGGTGTCGTATTTCTGCGGATACCCGTCAGACGCCATTACGACACAGCATGCATGACCGTCGGAAAAAACAACGTCGGTTTTGTCGAGCGTGCCGTTTGTGACAGACTGCATGACCGTGAACAGATCGCTTTCAAGAAGAGGCAGTACGACCTGCGTTTCAGGATCGCCGAAACGGCAGTTGTATTCAATTACCTTTGGACCGTTTTCGGTTATCATCAGTCCGAAATAAAGACAGCCTTTAAAAGTTCTTCCCTCTGCGTTCATAGCGTTTATTGTCGGGATAAATATTTCCTTCATGCACCTTTCGGCGATATCCTTTGTGTAAACAGGATTGGGCGCTATAGTTCCCATCCCTCCGGTGTTAAGTCCCTTGTCACCGTCTTTTGCACGCTTGTGGTCCATAGAAGATACCATGGGGACAAGTGTTTTACCATCAGTAAATGAAAGAACGGATACTTCAGGACCTGTGAGAAATTCTTCTATAACAATACTGCTGCCGCTTTCGCCGAAAATTTTATCCTGCATCATTGATTTTACGGCGTCCTTTGCCATTTCACGGCTTTCGGCAATTATAACGCCCTTGCCTAAAGCAAGTCCGTCGGCTTTTATTACCGTAGGAATAGGCGCAGTTTCAAGATATTCAAGAGCCTTTTCCATGTCCGTGAATACTTCGTAAGCGGCAGTAGGTATGCCGTATTTTTTCATAAGATTTTTGGAAAACACCTTGCTGCCTTCAATAATCGCAGCGTTTTTTCTCGGGCCAAAGCAGGGAATACCACACTCTTCGAGCTCGTCAACCGCTCCGAGAACAAGCGGATCGTCCGGAGCTACCACAGCGTAGTCGATTTTGTTTTCTTTTGCAAAAGCGCAAATCCCGTTTATATCCTTTGCGCCAATATCAACACATGTTGCGTCGGACGCAATTCCTCCGTTTCCGGGAAGAGCAAAAATTTCGGTAATACTCTTGTTTTCCTTTAATTTTTTTATAATGGCGTGCTCTCTTCCGCCGCCGCCAACAACCATTATTTTCATACTTGTTATGTTTAAACGCAAATGCGCACTCCTTGATAATTTTTTGTTGTAGTAATATCCGCAAAGTTCTCCGAAAATTTACGGTAAGGACACTTGCGGCATAACTTTTGTCAATTATTTATGTCATTTAATTAATGGTGGAACAGACGCATGCCGGTAAACGCCATGACAATTCCGTACTTGTTGCAGCAGTCAATAACGGCGTCGTCACGAATTGAACCGCCGGGTTCGGCAATGTAAGAAACACCGCTCTTTCTTGCGCGTTCAATGTTGTCGGAGAACGGGAAGAAAGCGTCAGAACCGAGCGAAACACCGGTAATTGTTTTTAAGTATTCGGAAGCTTCCTCTGCAGTCAACGGCTCAGGCTGTTTTGTGAAGTAACGCTGCCATACGCCGTCTGCGCAAACATCTTCCTCGTTTTTGTTAATGTATCCATCAATAGCGTTGTCACGGTCAGCACGTCCCAAAGAGTCAAGGAAAGGAAGTGCGAGTACCTTCGGATGCATACGTAACTGCCATGTGTCAGCCTTTGTGCCGGCAAGACGTGTGCAGTGTATTCTCGACTGCTGTCCGGCACCGACGCCGATTGCCTGTCCGTCATAAGCGAAGCAAACTGAGTTTGACTGAGTATATTTAAGCGTGATGAGCGATATAATCAGATCTCTCTTTGCTTCTTCCGAAAGTGTTTTGTTTTCGGTTACAATGTTGCTAAGCAATGAAGCGTCAATCTTAAAGTTGTTTCTGCCCTGTTCAAATGTAATACCGTATACCTGCTTGTGCTCTATTTCAGCAGGAACATAGTTTTCATCTATCTTAACTATGTTGTACGCACCCTTGCGTTTTGATTTAAGAATTTCAAGTGCTTCGGGAGTGAATCCGGGAGCTATAATTCCGTCGGAAACCTCACGCTGAATAAGACGGGCAGTAGTTACGTCGCATACATCAGAAAGAGCGATCCAGTCGCCGAAAGAACACATTCTGTCTGTGCCTCTTGCTCTTGCGAAAGCGCAGGCAAGCGGAGAATCGTCTAATCCGTCAATGTCGTCAACAAAGCAAGCCTTTTTGAGATTGTCGGAAAGAATAGTTCCCACAGCCGCAGAAGTCGGGCTGACGTGCTTGAAAGAAGTGGCGCAGGGCATGCCTGTTGCCTCTTTAAGTTCTTTGACGAGCTGCCATGAGTTGAAAGCGTCAAGAAAATTTATGTATCCCGGTCTTCCGCAGAGAATTTCTATCGGCAGGTCGCTTCCGTCGTGCATAAATATTTTAGCAGGCTTTTGGTTGGGGTTGCAGCCGTATTTAAGTTCAAATTCTTTCATTGTGAGAAACTTCCTTTCGTCTTAATCAGTGTTGTGTATCTTACTTTTTTGTTATGCGCCGTATTGCACCGTATATTATTTCAGTAAAAAAGATGTCCTTATTTGCCGCCTTGTAAACTTATGCGTTTTTGTTTATCAGGCGGTATTTTTGCTTGCCTGTCGTAAGGTCAGTGTATCTTACATACAGCGAAATCTTGTTAGCTTCGTCAAGATTGTTCCAGATATCGTTTGTGAATGCGTCAATATCATCGGGAATAAGAACACGCTCAGGTTCGCCCTGGAAAGTAGGAATCGGCTCACCGTCGCAAACGTATGTATGAATAAAATGTCCGAGACCTTTGACAGCGGGGTAGGAGAATGTGTATCTTGCGCAGTCAGATCCTTTGGCGTCAATACTCTTGAGGATACTCATTTCATACGAAAATGTATTTTCTCCAAAAGTCACCATACTGCTTATGCGCGGCGTAAAATTAGGTTCGTCCGGCTCAAAACAGCGGGTAGCAAGCGCAGTTGAGAAATCCTTTCCGTCTTTCAAAAAGGAATAGATAGTGTCGGTCTGGTCTCCGTTTGTTACAATGAGTTTGTTTTCGTAACTGCGGATTGCCGCATAAATGATGAGAGACGGGTCTTTTACCTTTGAAGCGTCATACGGCTCGGTAAAAAGTTCATCGCCTTTGATTTTAAAAATACGGTTGCGGCTGTTTGCGCTTCTGCCCATAATAAAATAGGCTATAACTGCGTTTTTTCCGTCCGCACTCTGACCGGTAACAATACCTCTGCCTACATACGAATTGCCCTTGATACGCTCGCCGATAGGCTTAATCTCATAGATGTTCATCATTTATGTCCTTTCTTTTATCATATTTAAATTTTGTCATCATCTTTATCGCATTTATCGCAAATTTTTAGCATACGCTGAACATTTTACGAAAGCATTGCGTGTGAAACCAGTTGAACAGCTCTCGGAAGAATAACCCATTCAGCCTCCGTCATGACACGTTTTTGTAAAATTTCCGGCGTATCGCCGTCTTTTACTTCGACAGCCTTTTGAAGAATAATTTCTCCGCCGTCAGGTACCTCATTGACAAAATGCACGGTAGCTCCGGTTACTTTAACGCCGTACGACAGCGCGGCCTCATGTACATGAAGCCCGTAGAAACCGGCGCCGCAGAAAGAAGGTATAAGAGAGGGATGTACATTTAATATGCGCCTTGGGTAAGCGGAGGTGAATTTTTCACTGAGAATACACATAAAACCGGCAAGCACAATTAGCTGTATGCCATTTTGTTCGAGCAAAGACATAATCTTTGACTCGAATTCCGTATTGTCAGCACATTCGGATTTTAACACCGTTTCGGTATGTATTCCGGCGTTTTTTGCCCTTGTTAAGGCGTAGGCGTCAGCCTTGTTTGAAATGACTAAAGAAATCTCGGCGTCGGTGATAATGCCGCTGTTCTGCGCGTCTATCAGAGCCTGGAGATTTGTTCCGCCGCCGGAAACAAGGACGGCTACTTTAATTTTTCTGCCCATGCAAATTTTCCTTTCGCTGTGACTGCTGCCGATAATCGGCATTTATATCAAATTCAACTGCCTTTTGCTTTTTTTCGTGAGGTTCACACAATAAACCGAGAGCAGGAAGCAGCAAACCTCCGAGTGTGTTGCCGAAAACAATTAAAAGAAGGTAAGCAAAACTGTTGACCGAGTAACTGCCGCTTACAAAAAAATAATACATATCAGCTATCGAGTGTTCGAAACCGGATAAAATGAATACCGGTACACAAAAAACAATGCCGATATAGCTCTTTCGCTCACGCCATACCGCAACAGCAAGATACATAAGTATTCCGCAAAAAACAGCACGTATTACGGCGGCAGGTACCGACTGCTCAAGCTTTGCAGCGCAAAGCATTAATGCTGTTTCCGAAACTGCCGGAAGGGCAGTCTTTACCGCAAAAGCACTCACAAGGGTGCCGAAAGCATTCCCGAAAAGACAGCAAATAAGGAAAAAGAGGTCATTACGAGAATGCTCATATATCGCAAAACCGACTTTCCCTGTAAAAAGGGAGTATCCCATAGAACATATACAAACCAACGCCACGGAAAACAGAAGCGCTCCGGCATATTTGTTGTCACAGTTTAGATAAACCGTTCCGCCAATGCTTATAAGTATCCCGGCACAAATACCGCTTACAAAACTTTTCTTCATTTTTGTACTTTTATATGTATTTACTCAATGACGATTTTTTCATCGGAACGAATCACGTTTCCGATTATGTAAGCGTCTTCGCCGTTTGCCTTAAGTATTTCAAGCGCCTTGTCAGCATCGCTTGCAGAAACAACAACGCTCATTCCTACACCCATGTTGAAGGTGTTGAACATGTCACGTTCGGGTATGTTACCTTTTTTAGCGATAAGGTCAAAAATCGGAAGAACCCGCACGGAAGCACGGTCGATTTTTGCGCAGAGACCGTCAGGAATACTTCTCGGAATGTTTTCGTAAAAACCGCCGCCGGTGATGTGCGAAACGCCTTTAACCTTAACCTTGTCAAATAAAGCGAGCATCGGTTTTACATAGATTTTTGTCGGTGCAAGCAGAACTTCTCCGGCACTTTTTCCGCCGAGAGCCGGTTCAGGCTTCGTAATATCTTCGTTTTCAACGTCGAAAACCTTTCTTACCAGACTGAAACCGTTTGAGTGAACGCCGCTTGACGGAAGAGCGATGATAACATCTCCCTCGCACATCGACTTGTTGTCAAGTATTTTCTCCTTGTCAACGACTCCGACAGAAAATCCGGCAAGGTCGTATTCGTCAATGGGGTAAAATCCCGGCATTTCAGCTGTTTCTCCGCCGATGAGAGCCGCGCCTGACTGTACGCAGCCGTCAGCAACGCCCTTGACAATGTCAGCTATGCGCTCCGGCACATTCTTTCCGCAGGCAATATAGTCCAAGAAGAATAAAGGCTTCGCTCCGCAGCAGATAATATCGTTTACACACATGGCAACGCAGTCAATGCCGACCGTGTCATGCTTGTCCATAATAAACGCAATTTTTAACTTTGTGCCAACTCCGTCCGTACCGCTGACAAGAACCGGCTTTTGTATTCCGGTCAAGTCAAGCTCAAACAAACCGCCGAATCCGCCGATATCGGAACAAACACCGCTTGTCATGGTTTTTGCAATATGAGCCTTCATAAGGTCAACTGCCTTATATCCGGCAGTAATGTCAACGCCTGCCTGTTTGTAGCTTTCGCTGAAGCTTTTCATAATTGTTTTCTCCTATCGAATAAAGTTATTATTTCGTAATACTAAAATATACTAAAAATACTGATACGACTATGTCTGCCGATTATTTTTGACTTATTTTCTTTTCAAAACGGTTCTTTTGGGTGTTAGACGGAACTTCCGTCGGATATTCACCTGTAAAACATGCGGCGCAGTGGCTGCACATTTGGTTGTCGTGAGCCGCAAGCATTGGCAAATGATTTACATTGAGGTAACCAAGACTGTCAACACCGATAATTTTAGCTATTTCTTCAACAGTATGGTGGCAGGCTATCAGGTTATCCTTTGAGTCGATGTCCGTGCCGTAGTAGCATGGATTGAGAAAGGGAGGTGCAGAAACTCTCATGTGAACTTCCTTTGCTCCAGCGTCGCGTAACAGCTTAATTGTCGGCGCGCTCGTCGTACCTCTGACAATTGAGTCGTCAATGATGACAACACGCTTTCCGCATACTGTTTCTTTCACTGCGTTAAGCTTTATACGAACCTTGTCTTCTCTTGAAGCCTGTCCGGGAGAAATAAATGTGCGTGCGATATATCTGTTTTTTATAAGTCCTATGCCGTAAGGAATTCCGGATTGTCTTGAATAACCGATAGCGGCGTCAATTCCCGAATCGGGAACGCCTATAACAATATCAGCCTGAACGGGGTGCTCAAGCGCCAAAAAGGCTCCGGCACGAAGTCTTGCGGTATGAACAGAGCAGCCGTCAATAACGCTGTCGGGGCGTGCAAAATAGATGTACTCAAAAATGCATATCTTTTTTTCAGCCTTGCCGCAATGGTCGGTTATTGATCTCACTCCGTCTTTGTCAAAAATGATTATTTCTCCGGGTTCAACATCACGGATAAAAGTTGCGCCTACTGCATCGAGCGCACAGCTTTCAGAGGCTACAATGTACCTGCCGTCAGAGGTCTTTCCGTAACAAAGAGGACGGAAGCCGTGCTCATCTCTTAGAGCAATCAGCTTTGACGGAGACATAATAACAAGAGAATAAGCTCCTTTAATTTTGTCCATGGCCTTGTTTACCGCTTCCTCGATAGAAGAAGAGTGAATACGTTCTTTTGTGATGACGTATGAAATGACCTCGGTGTCGCTTGTTGTGTGGAATATTGAACCGTCCATTTCAAGCTGTTCTCTGAGCTCGAACGAGTTTACAAGGTTTCCGTTGTGAGCAAGCGCCATTCTGCCTTTTATATGGTTTACTACTATAGGCTGGGCGTTAGAACGGTCGTTAGAACCGGTCGTGCCGTAGCGGACATGTCCGACTGCCATATTTCCGGTGCCAAGTGAAGCGAGAACCGTTGGGGTGAAAACATCGTTAACAATGCCGACGTCTTTGTATGAATTAAAAATACCGTCATCGTTTACAACAATGCCGCAGCTCTCCTGACCTCTGTGCTGCAAAGCAAAAAGGCCGTAGTAGCAGGTGGATGCGACGTCTGCTGTTTCAGGCGCGAAAACGCCGAAAACGCCGCACTCTTCATGTATTTTTGAATCTATCATATGCTGTATCCGTCACTTTCAGTAATGGGCGATAATTTGTGAAAATAATACTGTAGAAAATAATAGTGTATTTGTGTATTTTATTTACGAAATCTCAGCTATTGGCTGTAAAAACGCTTATTCACCAAGCAAACGCTTGCGGATTTCTATATATGCGTCCTCAACGTTTCCGAGGTCTCTTCTGAAACGATCCTTGTCGAGCTTCTCATGAGTTTTGCTGTCCCAGAAACGGCAGGTGTCGGGTGAAATTTCGTCAGCAAGTACGATAGTACCGTCAGAAGTTCTGCCGAATTCAAGTTTGAAATCAACAAGCTCAATTCCAAGTCCGAGGAAATATTCTTTAAGAACGCTGTTAACCTTGAAAGCCATATCCTTTATGGTTTCAATCTCTTTTTTTGTAGCAAGCTTGAGAGCAAGGGCATGGTAAGAGTTAATGAGCGGATCGCCGAGATCGTCGTTTTTGTATGAGAATTCAATTGTGGGCTCTTCAAAAACAATGCCTTCCTCAACACCGTAGCGCTTTGCAAAACTGCCGGCTGAAATGTTTCTTATAATAACTTCAAGCGGCACTATGCTTACCTTTTTAACCAGAGTTTCACGCTCAGAGAGCTCCTTTACGAAATGTGTCGGAACACCGTTCTTTTCAAGAAGCTGCATGAGATAGTTGGTTACTCTGTTGTTGATAACGCCTTTACCGGAAATGGTTCCTTTTTTTAAGCCGTTAAAAGCAGTTGCATCGTCCTTATAGTCAACAATAACCAGATTTTCATCGTCGGTAGCGTAAACCTTTTTTGCTTTACCTTCATAGAGCTGAGTCGTCTTTTGCATGAATCGTTCCTCCTGAAATTATAAATTTTAAGCTTTTTCCATACTGTTTTGTAAATGCACAAATATAAACACAAAAATACAGCGCAGTAAACCGCATGGAAAGCGGCTTAAGCGTTGTATTTTTCTTCAATAGCCTTGTTTTTGGCCAAGACTTTTTCGTATCCCTTTGTACGGGTGTTATCGAGTTTGCTTGCCAGTTCCTCGTCGTAAACAGAAAGAATCTGTATACAGAGAAGAGCGGCGTTTGTCGCTCCGTTTATGGCAACGGTCGCAACAGGGATTCCGGAAGGCATCTGAACGGTAGACAGAAGCGCATCCATTCCTTCAAGATTTGATGATTTTACAGGTATTCCTATGACAGGCAAAGTCGTGTTAGCCGCCAAAGCGCCTGCAAGATGAGCCGCCATTCCGGCTGCTGCAATTATGGCACCAAAGCCGTTTTTACGGGCTTGTGACGAAAAAACTCGAGCTTCTTCGGGAGTCCTGTGAGCAGAATATACGTGTACTTCATAAGGTACACCGAATTCCTTAAGAGTGTCAATAGCCTTTTCAACAACCGGCAAATCACTGTCGCTGCCCATGATTACTGCTACTTTTTTCATAATCAATTTCCTTTCAAATTCCTTTAAAAAACACAAAAAGGCACACTTACTCTGACGAAGTAAGTATGCCCAGACGGTCGGCAGATATTTTCTCTGTTTCCTTGTGGTACTCCACATTTCCGTCAGTTGCAGAGAACTTGATTTCGACTACATTATAGCATTTCCCGCAATTTTTGTCAATCGACAAAACAGATAAAATTAAACAAGTATGTAAAACTTTTTTGGATACTCTTATGAACGATTTTTTATATAGGCAAAGTCAAGCCGAAAACTGTTAATTTTAGCGTTATTTTTTGGCAGTGTCCGCATCTTTTCTGCCTGAAAAATGCTGTACACCCCATATTCCGATAACAATGACCACGCAAGCCGCAACGGTGAGGAGGTTAAACGGTTCGCCGGCAAAAAATCCGGCACAGGTCGATACAACCGTTATTACGTTTGAAAAAACAGTCGAGCGTGCAAGCGGCAGATAGGTATTTGCGTAGTTTACCATGAAATATGCTCCCACGCTTGAAAAGCCGCCGAGATAAATGATTGAAACAATAAATTCTCCGGATTTTAACGGTGAAACGATAAGGTCGGGCTTAAAACCGGTGGCAACAATAGCATAAGCGCCAAAAAATACCGCTGAAACGATAAACATAAAATAAGTTCTTTCAAACGGCGTGAAAACTTCTGCTGCATTTCTGCTAAGTACATTGAAAGCGGCGGCGCTCAAAACGGCAACAACGAGAAATATTATCCCGGCAAGATATGTATTTCCCTCGCTTGCCCCCGAAAAAACAGTTACCGCTATAACGCCGGCAACCGACAGCAGACAGCATATAAGCTGCATAAAGCTCGGCACTTCTTTTAAGAACAGCGCCGAGAAAAACTGGCAGACAACAGGAACCAAGGCTATCATAACCGACGAAACGATAATGCCTGTGAGCTTTAGACCGAAGCTTTCGGCGATAAAATATATGACCGGCTGGAAAGTGCCGAGCAACAGGAGCTTCCATACAGGCTTGTTCTTAAAATCAATTTTAATGCGAAGAAGCGGAATCATAATCGACATTATTACAAAGGCAAATATGAATCTTACGGCGAGTACAACCGGAACATCAGCGTTAGATATGGGCGTTTTGCCGTCAAGAAGCGTTTTGGCGGTGTCAAAAGCTCTTGTGGAGAAAAGAAAGCTTAATCCGAATATAAAGTTGCCTGTAAATGCGGCAGCCATACCTTTGTGCATTTTTGTCATGCGGATATCCTTTCTGAACGCCTTGATATACCGTGATATACCGGTAATGGAATTGTTTTCGTACATGCTTTTTTGCGTCGGATTAAATATACCACTCTTTGAATGTGTTGTCAATAAAATATTGGCTCGTTAAATTATTTACAAATATACCGTTGACTTTTGTTGCCGCTGATTTTATCATTTTACAGTACGCAGCGTGTTTTACAGCTGCCGGAAAGGACAGATACTGACAATGAAATATGTTGTAATAATAGGCGACGGAATGGCTGACTATAAGATAGACTCTCTCGGAGGAAAGACGCCGCTTCAGGTTGCCGTAAAACCGAGAATGGACTATATGGCAAAACACGGCACAGTAGGCTTTTCTCACAATGTTCCCTGTGACATGGTTCCGGAAAGCGACACGGCAAATCTTGCCGTTATGGGCTATGATCCAAAAAAATATTCAAAGGGCAGATCTCCTCTTGAGGCTGTAAGCATGGGTATAGACATGAAGCCGGATGAAACGGCGTTCCGAATAAATACAGTTTCGCTCACAGAGGGTGAGTGTTTTGAAAAGCAGCGTATTCTTGACCACGGCGCAGACGAAATACCGACCGAAGAGTCAAGACAGCTCATTGAAACCATACAGAAGGAAATGGGCGATGAGATCCACACATATTATCCCGGCATCAGTTACAGACATTGCCTTATCTGGAAAAACGCACCGGAATTGTGTAACTTCACACGTCCGCACGATATTCTCGGCTGTGTGATAGAAGATTATATTCCGAAGGGCGAAGCCGGCAAGCCTTATCTTGATATAATGAAACGCAGCTATGAAATACTGAAGAATCATCCTGTAAACATTGACAGAAAGAAGCGAGGTTTACTCAGCGCAAACTCTCTTTGGATATGGGGTCCCGGCAAAAAGCCGCAGCTTACCTCGTTTAAGGATCGTTTCGGTGTAAAAGCGACTGTTATTTCTGCGGTTGACCTTATAAAAGGTATAGGAAAATGTGCCGGTATGGAAGTTATAGATGTTGAGGGCGCAACAGGAAATATAAATACAAATTTTGAGGGCAAGGCAAAGGCGGCGGTAGAGGCTCTCAAAAACGGAAGCGACCTCGTTTACGTTCATGTTGAAGCGCCCGACGAATGCGGACACAGAGCTGAAATAGCTAACAAGATTAAGTCAATAGAGTACATTGATTCAAAGGTTATAGCGTACATTGAGGACAGCCTTAAGGAGATGGGCGAGGATTACAGATTTCTTATTATGCCTGACCACCCGACTCCCATTGCGTTAAGAACACACACGCTTGACGCAGTGCCGTACGTAATGTACTCAAGCAATTTTGAGGTGGATTCTGACGCTCTTGCTTATGACGAGTTTTTCGGCGTAGACGATATTTCTTATGTCAGCACCGTAAATTATTCAAAAGGTCATCATATCATGGAGAATTTTTTAAATAAATAAGACAGTTTATCTTGTACTGAAATATTGAATAACTGAAAAAAACAGGCATCCGGTTGATGTCTGTTTTTTTTATTTAAAGTCTATTTAAAGTCAAAGAATTTATTGAATTTTTATATTTTTACAAAAATCGTCGACCACTTTTATCAGATCATCTTCAGAAGAAATCGGCTTGCCGTTTATCAAAAGATTATTTATCACTACATTTTCACAAGCATGATTTTCATCGACTCCGTAAAAAGCAGCTTTGGGCTTTTTTCGCCTATGATATTTATGCCGGAGTATACGATATTGCTGTTTTTGCCGCGCTCATCGCTTCCGGCAGAGTATTCGGCGTGATATTGTACACTTGCCTCAATTACAGCCGGTGAGTAGTCGGTGTTTGCCGACGCATATGTTTGTTAAATGTCAACATCGTAGTCGTATATCGGATCGGCAAATATGTGCAGAGCATCATGCCTTCCGTATGGCTCAACCGTAAATTTAGCTGGCTTTTTCATTGCCGATATAATTTCTCGCAACAAAACCTTCGACTCCGTCATTTTCCGATAACGATATAAGCCCTTTCGCAATTCGGACAGCGGCACTTTTTGCTTCAGGGATTATTTTAGTAATTCTACTGTCGGACAGTGCGCATAGAAAAAGTCCGCTGAAATAAGAGCCGTCCTCAACCGGAGTATTCCATGACATGTGGCTTGGCTTGCCCGAATACACCTCTTGTGGCGTCGGAAGTTCTTCAGGACTGCCGCCTATGTCGTAATTGAGAAGAAGACCTGTTGTTTTGTGAATGAAACGCTTTTCAAGCTCGGCGAAAGCCGTTCTTATGCTTTCTTTCACTGCCTCTGCCTTTGCAGTATCAAGCATGTTTTCACCTCTGTTCACTTAATTTTGCTTGTCAATAAAATGTGTAAGCGGCTTAAGTGTTCCGAACGATATTTTGCATCCATTTACCGCTCTTTACCAAAATCAGACCGACAGTTGCTTTGATTATGTCTACTGAAAGGCTCAGCGCATACAACGGGATTATGTGTATGTCAGTAAATTTTGCGAGAATAAATGTGAAAGAAAAATTGACGCAAATCATGTATACACTGTCGAAAAGAAATGTGATAATTGTTTTACCACCGGAACGCAGTGTAAAATAAGAGGCGCTTGAAAGAGTATTAACAAGCAGATAAACTGAGTATATACGCAGAAAAATCACAGCAAGATCTTTTGCTTCTTTCGCCGTGTTTTTGTAAAGCATCGGGAAAAGCGGAGCGGACAAAAACAGCACCACAGCAAGCCCCGTACATACCATAAACGAAAACACAATAAGGCGCACATCCGTACGCTTTGCCTCCTCCATACGGTCAGCGCCGAGGAGGTTTCCGACAATAATAGCAATGGCGTTTCCGAAAGCAAGAGTCGCAACATTGAAAATATCGGTTATTGTAGAAGAAATGTTGTAACCGGCAACTACCGCAAGACCTCTTAATGAATAGCAGTAAGTAAGTGCGGCAACTCCGATAGCCCACATAGCTTCATTGACTAATAAAGGCAAGCTTTTGGGGAGAACAGCCTTAATAAATTCGGCAGGAACTTTGAGGGTTTTGTATACACCGTGCAAAAATGAATACTTTGAATTTCTTCTGTGTACGAACCCGGCTACAACCGAAAGCTCGACAAACTTTGAAATAACCGTTGCGATAGCCGCACCGCGGACTCCGAGAGCAGGGACTCCGAAATGTCCGAAAATAAGAATATAATTGAGTATCAGGTTTGTAGCTATGGCGCAGATACCTGCTTTCATAGGCAGCTGGGTGTGCTCGGTCTCACGAAGCGTGCTGGAGTAGCATTCGGTAAAAGCTTGAGGTATAAGACCTATTACAATTACCGAAAGGTACTGTTTGGCGTATTGCAGGGTAAGAGCAAGGTCACCGGTTTCACCTCCCTCGTGGAGGAAAAGGCTTATAAGAGGCTCTCCGAACAGATTTAGGATAACCTGGACAAGAGCAAGAAGCGAAATCGTCGTGTAAAGCTTAAGACGAAAGCTTTTTTTCACGCCTTCATAATCGTTTTTACCGTAGAATTGAGCTGTAAAGATACCGACACCGGCACAGCCTCCGAACAGACAGAGGTTGTATACGAAAATCAGCTTGTTTACAATGGCAACTGCAGACATCTGTTCGGTGCCGACGCTGCCTACCATTATGTTGTCTAAAAGATTTACAAAATTGGTAATTCCGTTCTGAACCATTATAGGCACAGCAACAGACAAGGCTTTTGCATAAAAGGCCCTGTCACCGAAAAAGTAGTTTAATTTATTTTTCAGAGTCATAATCGTTTTTCCTGTCAGTTATATTATTATTTTGAGCTTTTTTTCTAATTTCCGTTTTTTTCTTTTCACAGGAGTTGCCGGAGCATGAGGTACAGTTCCGGCAACAGGAAGGAGTATGATTTTTTTTGAGTAAGTACGCGCCAATGCAGGCAAGTACTAACAGAATTACAACTATCAAGTCTGCAAGCATGGATATCACTCCCAAACATGAATTTTAAGCGGTAAACAACAAAGCGATGTGATAAACTATAAAGGCGAAAACCCAGGCGACGCTTGTTTGCCAAACCATCATAAGTATAGCTTTATATGTCGAACGGAATTCACGCTTTACAGCTGCCATTGTCGCAACGCAGGGCATGTACAGCAGGGTAAAGGTAAGAAAAGAACAAACGCTTGCCATGGAAGAAAATTCAGCTTTTAATGCCTGCTCAAATGTAAGCACAGATGTGTCAAGAAGAACCTGGAAAGTGCTGACAACAGCCTCTTTTGCGGTAAGGCCGGTAATCAGAGCGGTTACAGCCTTCCAGTTTCCAAAGCCGAGCGGAGCAAAAATGGGAGATATAAATTTTCCTATTGCGGCGAGCATACTTTCTGAATTGTCTTGCACCATAGTGAGCTTAACGCTGAAGTTTTGAAGCAGCCAAATGGCAATTGTCGCAAAGAAGATGATAGTGAATGCTTTCACTATGAAATCTTTTGCCTTTTCCCACATGTGCATAAGGACATTTTTTCCCGAAGGAAATCTGTACGCCGGCAGCTCCATAACAAAAGGTACGGGCTTGCCTTTGAAAACAGTGTGTCCGAGCACGTGGGCAGCGAGTATCCCTACAACCAATCCGCCGATATATAAACAGCACATGACAAAGGCGCCGTTATCCGGGAAAAATACTTTGGTAAATATTGCGTAAATAGGCAGTTTTGCACTGCAGGAAATAAACGGCGTCAGCAGAATTGTCATTTTTCTGTCACGTTCGCTTGAAAGCGTACGGGTAGCCATTATTGCAGGCACAGAACATCCGAAACCGATAAGCATTGGTACGAAAGAGCGCCCTGATAGTCCGATTTTCCTTAAAAGCTTATCCATGACAAAAGCAACTCTTGCCATATATCCGGTATCTTCTAAAAGCGATAAAAAGAAAAACAGAATAACTATTGTCGGTAAGAATGACAAAACGCTTCCGACGCCGGCAAAAACGCCGTCTATTACCAGCGAATGAAGTGCAGGGGATATCTCAGCCGCCGTAAGCGCATAATCGGCAAGTCCGGTTACATAGTCGATACCCATAGAAAACCAATCTGAGAGCGTGGCACCTATAAGACCAAACGTAAGCCAGAAAATCAATCCCATTATGCAAAGAAATATAGGAATTGCCAAAAATTTATTAGTAAGTACCGAGTCAATTTTTTCGGTCCTTATCTGTTCCTTTGTAAGCTTGCCGCTTTTCTTTACGGCAACTGAACACAGCTTTTCTATGTAATCATACCTCATGTCGGCAAGTGCGGCTTCACGGTCTGTTCCGAGATTTGTTTCCATCTCGTCGACAACATGTCCGATAATGTCAACTTCGTTTTCCGACAGATCAAGGCTGGAAAGCATAGGTTCGTCACCCTCAATTAGCTTGGTTGCGGCAAACCTTACCGGCACATCGGCTCTTTGCGCATGATCTTCTATAATGTGACAGACAGAGTGGATAGCCCTGTGCACGTCGCCCGTACAAAAGTCAAGCTTCTGCGGAGGAATACCGGCTTTCGCCGTTTTTACGGCGGTTTGTGCAAGCTCGTCAACACCTTCATTTTTGCTTGCGGAAATAGGAATGACAGGTATGCCGAGTTCAGAGGAAAGCTTGTCGATATAGATAACGTTTCCGCTGGCGCGTACCTCGTCCATCATGTTTAACGCAAGCACCATCGGCACCTGTGTCTCCATAAGCTGAAGAGTTAAGTACAGATTGCGCTCAATATTTGTAGCGTCGACAATGTTTATTACACAGTCCGGCTTCTCTTTAAGAAGAAAATCTCTTGTTACAACTTCTTCCGCAGTGTAAGGAGAGAGAGAATAGATACCTGGCAGGTCAACTACTGTCGCATCTTTCTGCTTTTTCATTGCGCCTTCTTTTTTCTCGACTGTAACGCCGGGAAAATTTCCGACATGCTGATTGCTTCCGGTAAGCTGATTAAAAAGCGTGGTTTTTCCGCAGTTCTGATTTCCTATCAACGCAAAAATCATATATTGTCGCCGCCTAACTCGTTTTCTTTTTTGTCCGGGATAATCGTTATCCGAGATGCGTCCTCTTTACGAAGAGTCAGTTCATATCCTCGAAGAGTCAGCTCTATCGGATCGCCCATAGGAGCTGCTTTTTTTAAAAATACATGAGTTTTTGGCGTAAGTCCCATGTCGAGCAGACGGTGTCGAAGTTCCTTTTCACCGCCTACTTGCTTAATAATTCCGCCGGTTCCGATTTTTAACTTGTCAAGCGTTGTTTCACCGCTTAGAAATTCAGAAACAGTCATTGAATTTTTTGTGTTATCCATTATACCCTCCGAGAAATACTAACTAAATGTAAGAGTGTAAGAGAAAAAATGCGCATACAAACAAAACCGCATAAAGCCATACATAACCAGCGGTGTATACAAACAAACAGACCGCGCGGCAAGATAAAAGACAAGCGTGCGGCCGTATTAAAATGTGAAAGATTATTTTGCGGCGATGTAGCCCTTTGAAGCAAGAAATTCAGCTATCAAAACGCCGCCGCCGGCAGCTCCGCGGAGCGTGTTGTGAGACAGCCCGACAAATTTGTAGTCGTATACCTTGTCTTCACGCAGTCTTCCTGCAAAAATTGCCATGCCCTTGTCACTGTTTCTGTCAAGTTTTGCCTGAGGGCGATTATCCTCTTCAAAGTAGTGTATAAACTGTTCGGGAGAGGAGGGGAGTCCAAGACCGTTTCCGAAAGACTTCCAAGCGCTTAAAATCTCCTCTTTTGAAGGCTTTTTATCGAATTTTACAAATACAGCAGCCGTGTGTCCGTCGCTTACAGGAACTCTTATGCACTGAGTAGTGATAACCGGAGAGACAGCCGGAACAATAGCGCCGTCTTTAATTTCACCCCAGATTTTAAGAGGCTCGTTTTCGCTTTTTTCTTCTTCTCCGCCGATATACGGGATAACGTTGTCAACCATCTCAGGCCATTCGTTGAAGGTCTTGCCCGCACCGGATATTGCCTGATATGTGCATACAACAACTTCTTTAATTCCATATTCTTTTAAAGGAGTTAACAACGGAACGTAACTCTGGATAGAACAGTTAGGCTTTACGGCAATAAAACCGCGCGTCGTACCGAGTCTCTTTTTCTGCTCGTCTATAATTTTTATATGGTCCGGATTTATCTCAGGTATAACCATCGGAACGTCAGACATAGATCTGTTTGCAGAGTTGTTGGAAACTACCGGAGTTTCAGCTTTTGCGTAAGCTTCTTCAAGCGCACGTATCTCGTCCTTTTTCATGTCTACGGCGCAGAAGGTAAAGTCGCACATAGAGGAAACAGTCTTAACGTCAGCCGCGTCGTACACAACCATTTCTTTTACAGAGTCCGGAATTTCCTCGGTCATCTTCCATTTTCCCGCAACAGCGTCTTCATATTTTTTTCCTGCAGAACGGCTGCTTGCAGCAAGTACCGATATTTCGAACATCGGATGATTGTTAAGCAGCGTGATAAAACGCTGACCGACCATTCCGGTAGCGCCGATAATTCCGGCTTTGAGCTTTTTGTTCATAGTTTTACTCCTTAAGTATATAAATTATATTTTTCTAAATATCAGCATATTAGCGTGAAGTATTACGAATTATTCATATTTTGCTCTCGGACCACCGATGTATTTAGGCCTGGTCTTTGCAAAAACAACATTCGCTTCACCGATTTTTTTTATGGATAAGCGAACAGGTACAGCGACTCGTTTCAGATGCATCCCAATAAGAGTGTCACCAATATCAATGCCCCAGTCGGCACGTATTTCCTCAACAAGACACGGATCTGAAAATCCCCTGTACGCCGCGGTCGCAAAACTTCCGCCCGCATGCTCGTGCGGCACAGCCATTACTTCGCAGAGCGAAAAACGGTTCATGCATTCACGTTCTACAACTAACGCACGGTTCAGGTGTTCACAGCACTGACAGGCAAGGTAAAGACCACGCTTTTTTGTTTCCTCATATAACACGGTAAAAACTTCGTTTCCCGGAGCGATATCGCCGGAAGAACCTATCTTTTTTCCAAAAATCTCGCTTGTTGAGCAGCCCACAACAAGTATCTGTCCCGGTACGACCGGAGCAGAAGCGAAAAGTTCGGATAATGCGGTTTTGAGTTGTTCCGTTACACTCATTTAAATCATTCCTCTAGTTTTATTTTATTTGGCAAAAGACGTTTTTGCCTTCGTTCATAGATAAGAGCGTTTAACATAGCTCCGACTAACAGAAGCAGACACGTCATGTAAATCCACACCAAAAGCATTATAAATGCGCCTATCGAACCATATATGAGCGAATACTTTGAAAAGTTGTTCATATAGAACGAAAAAAGGTAAGAGAGGAGGAACCAGCTTCCGGAGGTAAATAAAGTTCCGGGAAAAATATCCTTTAGTCCATGACTTACATTCGGTATCCATAAGTAGAGCAGCGTAACCGCACAGTAAATAATTATCGGCGTAAACAAAAACTTTGAGAGCGACTGTATTTTCTCAATGTTGATGATACTGAAGTTGGCTTCGATGAATTTTAATATCTGACCTCCAAGTATCAGAAGAATTAACGATACAAAGAAAGCAAATACAACTATTACCGACAGTAAAATCGAAACACTCCATTCGGCAATCGGGATGCTGTATCCGTCAGACCCATAAATTTTTCTTATGGTACGCTTGGTGGATTTCATAAATTTTGACAGTGTGTATACCGTAAGAAAAATGCCTAACAAAAGAAACGACAGATTGCTGTGAGCGCTTATATACTGAATATACGTGTTCAGCAAGTCCTCTACGAGATTCGGTACCATTTTATAAAAGAAAGTATCGTCCATGCTGAACTCATGAAGCACCATTGAAAATGATGCATGAATAATCATCATGAGAGGGAAAAAGGCAAATACCAAATAGTATGCCATTTCCGCAGAAGCAGCCGTAATTTCACATTTAATAAATAGGTTTATGAACCTGTAAATAAAAGAGTCCTTGTTTTTAAAAATTTTCAACAGAACACCCCACTGCCGGATTATTTTCCGAAAATACCGGTATAAAGCTCGGTCAGTTCATCAATAAACGCTTCAGTCCTTAAGAAATCATCCCTTATCTCCGGACATTTGGATAAAATGCGTACCGCAGCCTTTGCGTTTCTGATAAAATAAACGCTTGGTCTGCGATATTTACGTCCGATGAGAAGCGGACAAACGCCAATGGCCCTGATATCAGGTTTGATTTTCATTCCCGGACGCCTAAGTGCCGCGTAATAAGGGAAAATACGGCAAGCAAACGGCCGAAGCTTTCTGTCGCATTTTCCGTCACAAATAAGTATAGGCGAATCCTCTCCCTCGGCAAAGGAAAAAGTGTCTGCACCTAAGTGCATCAAATACTCTTTTTCGTGCGGCAAAAGCAACATGCCGGTTTCTTCACGTCCGCAAAGTCTAAGATCCTTGCAGCAGCGGGAGGCACATAATGCTCCGCAGTCGAATCGTCTCGGCGTAACGTCAGATAAAAGACTGTAAGCTCTGTCGAATAGTTCAAAGTAACACTCAGCCATGCTCAGAAGTTACATTCGCAATTTTTACTTTTGAAGAAGATGAACTGCGAAACCGCCGAAATCAGCGTCAATATACACAGCCTTGTAATTTCCCTTGGCGTCAATCTTCTTAGACTCTTCAATGAATTTAAGACCTTTTGATTTAAGGTACGCTTCCGCTCTCTTGATGAAATTGGTTTCGATGGCGATATGTCCGAGCTTTCCGTAAAACTTGGTTTTCATAATCTCTATGTCGGAGTTAAGGAAAATGGAGCTGTTTCCATCCTTAAGCTCAAGTCCGAACGGAGCGAAGGTCTTTGCGATAGCCATTGCCTGTTCAGCGTTTTCCGAATTTATTCCGACATGCTTGATTTTAAAGCCGAGCATAAGCTTTACGGCATTTTCGGTAAGTGACTTTATTTTGTCAAATTCTTTGTTTTTTATGTATTCGTCCTTTACCATGAAACTTCCGCCGCAGGCGATTATTTTGTCAAACGACAAATAATTCAAGATGTTGTTTTCGTTGAGACCGCCGGTAGGCATGAAACGAATGTTTCCGTAAGGCGCCGCCATTGCTTTAAGCATTGGAAGTCCGCCTGCAGCTTCGGCAGGGAAGAACTTAACAACGTCAAGTCCAAGTTCGATGGCAGCTTCTATGTCGGAAGGATTTGAACAGCCGGGAAGCATGGGAATACCTATGTCGATGCAGTGCTTTACAACCTTGGGATTTAATCCGGGGCTTACAATAAACTGCGCGCCTGCCGCTTTAGCTGCGTCAGCCTGCTCAGGAGTAAGAACAGTACCAGCGCCGACAAGCATGTCCGGGAAAGCTTGTGTAATTGCTTTAATAGCGTCCGCCGCTGCGGCGGTACGGAAGGTGATTTCCGCAGCCGGAAGACCGCCGTCAATAAGAGCCTTGGCAAGAGGTACGGCGTTTTCAGCGCCATCAATTTTTATAACAGGAATAATGCCTGTTTCATAGAGTTTTTGGTAAAGGTCTTTCATATATCATATCTCCTTGAAAAATATATCTTGTGTTATGTATGTACAGATAAAAGTATCGTGAATGTAACTATATTTTGGAAAAATCAAAAGCTTTCAAAAGCGCGGGCGGCTTTGGCTTGTAGGCAAAAATATCGAACGAAAATTTCTTGCATAAATCGTTTTCGTCGATTTTCTTAAGTGAATTTTTGTATTTACACAGAAACTCACCGGTTGCTTCCATAACGGTACAGTATTCACAAATACGGCAGGAAGGTTCCAAATCGTCCGGCAAATTTTTCTTTTTCACTCAGATCACCTCCGAACAACAGTATTGCAGTAAAAATTTGCACAAAACAAATCAATAATATTATAGCATATTAAAAAAAAAAATCAACAACAATAACGTAGATTTTATATTTTCGCAAATTGCAATAGCAACCTGCAATAATTCACAGAAAAGTAACGATTAGCGTAGAATGATGTTGGATTGCGGAGAGAGGGCGAAGCCCGAACGGAGAAATCCAACATCGGCGCCGGCGACTTCCCATCTCTTATGCGGCATAAATGAGGTCGAGTTCTTGCTCAAACAGCTCTTCCGGTGTTTTGTAGCCGAGGATTTTCCTTGGTAATCCATTAATACTGTCTGCAAAGAAACAGATGTCATCGGCT
>QAKH01000002.1 GCA_003343885.1 Clostridiales bacterium
AAATAGCACTTTTATGGATGCGACGGTAGCTCGTGAGCTTATGCCTGATTGCACCGTGAGGGTATTAACGACACTGTGGTGATTATCACATAACGGTTTTGGGGCTGAGCGATGATAACATCATCTGCGATTTCATCCCGGTCTTGGAGATAATAAGGCGGATGTGAGCAAGATGATGATAAACACATGGTTACGGAGATGCTCATTCGTGTGGGGTAATCCGGCAGAAGCAGGGGCGCTACCGTGGCATGGATGAGTGGAACCTGGAATAAAGACAGGGGCTACCGTAGCGAGTGTTGGTACTATCAGGACTAAAGACAGGAGTTACCATAACGAGCGTTGGTGCTATCAGGGCTAAAGACGGGAGCTACCGTAACGTAGCAACGTTTATTGTAGCGGTACAAGACATGACGGCAGTGTGTAGATCACACTGCTGAGGACGATCAGTAGAGCTTTATAAGGAATAGACGGCTCAGACTCTTTGAGATTGAGTCTGGGCTGTAATCTTTGATATGAATACGGATTTAAGGAGAGTCAATGGGTTGAGTAAAATTGGCATTTTAGGAACCGGCACTTGGGGTATGGCCCTTGGAAGGATGCTGGCGAATACTGGTCACGATGTGCTGATGTGGTCCGCAATTGAAAAAGAGATTGATAGTTTAGCGTCCACGCGCATTCATCCGAACCTGCCGGGTATGGTGATTCCTCAACAGATTCGTTTTACCAAAAGTATCGAAGAAGCCTGTGAGAATAAGGATGTCGTTATTTTTGCTGTGCCGTCTGTTTTTGTTCGTTCGACTGCAAGCAAGGCATCTCCCTATATCTCGGATGACCAGATTATCGTGGATGTGGGCAAAGGAATTGAAACAGATACGCTGCTGACTCTGAGCGAGGTTATCAAGGACGAGCTTCAGAAAGGCGGAACGCATCAGGGCATAGAGCTGGTTGCTCTTTCTGGCCCAACTCATGCAGAAGAGGTCGCCTTGGATATGCCCACACTGATTGTCTCGGCTTGCACCAACCTTGGAGTGGCTGAGAAGATTCAAGACATTTTCTCTAACACCTGTATGCGTGTCTATACCAACATCGATGTGAAAGGCGTTGAATTGTGTGGCGCATTGAAGAACATCATTGCACTTGCAAGTGGTATTTCCGCAGGGCTTGGCTACGGAGACAACGCAAGGGCGGCGCTGATTACACGCGGTATGGCAGAGATTACCCGGCTTGGACGGGCGATGGGGTGCGTAGATGAGACTTTTGCAGGTCTATCTGGCATGGGTGACCTGATTGTAACGGCAACCAGTGTTCATAGCCGAAATAACAGAGCGGGATACCTTATCGGACAGGGCAAGAAACCCGAAGAAGCGGTTAAGGAAGTGGGCATGGTTGTAGAGGGCATCAATGCGCTGCCAGCAGCCATGAAGTTATCAAAGCTGTATGGCGTGGAACTTCCCATTATCTCAGCGGTTGATGCTGTTATCAATCACGCGGCAGATCCCGCCCAGACAGTTGCCAACTTGATGCAGCGTGAGAAGAAAACAGAGCTGACAAAGTCTGCACTGGATATCAATTTTGAATCAAGTCTTTTAAGGAATACGAGGAGAACAGGAATGAAACGAGTTATTACATACGGCACTTTTGATTTGCTGCACTATGGTCACATCAACCTGCTGAGAAGAGCAAAAGCTCTGGGTGACTACCTCATTGTGGTTGTTTCCTCTGATGAGTTCAACTGGAATGAAAAGCATAAAAAGACCTATTTCACCTATGAGCAGCGTAAGCAGCTTCTTGAGGCAATCCGCTATGTTGACCTGGTCATCCCGGAGGAAAACTGGCAGCAGAAACGCTCCGATATGCATGAGTATCATGTCGATACCTTTGTTATGGGTGATGACTGGAAGGGCAAGTTCGATTTCCTGAAAGAAGAGGGCGTTGAGGTTGTGTACCTGCCCAGAACACCGGAGATCAGCACTAGTCAGATCAAGCATGATTTGTATGATGCAAATGCAGTTGATGGTGAGAGTAAGACCTCGCATGAGGAAATCAATACTGATCCGCAGTAACAAAGCTAACAGGTAGATTTTCGGTAGTAGTGAGTGAGAGAAGAAAGAGGCTGGATTCATGAGGGATAGATTGATTTACATTTTGAAACACAACAAGCTCATTCAGAAGCTGTATGTTGTAATTATGAGCTTTGTTTTCAGAGTATGTGGTACGTTCCTAAAAACGGATGACAAACTGGTTCTCTTTGTCTCTTTTATGGGTAAAAACTTCAATGATAGTCCAAAGGTTCTGTATGACTATATGCAGTCTCACCCTGAGTACGAGGGCTATCGCTGTGTTTGGGCATTTGAACATCCTGAAAACTTTTCAGAGTTGGAGACTGTAAAGATTGATACCCCTGCGTACTTCAAGATGGCGCTGAAGGCTAAATACTGGATTACCAATACAAATATTGAGCGCGGTCTGAAGTTTAAGAAAAAAGGCCAAGTCTATTTGAATACATGGCACGGAATTGCTCTAAAGTATATCGGCAATGACTGCCCCGGTCGTAAGGATTATAACTTTGATACGCTGGACTACCTCACGGTTTCTGGTGACTATGATGAGCGCGTATTTAAGAGCGCATTCAATGCGAGGGAGTCTAGCTATCTTCGTTGTGGTATGCCGCGCAATGAAGAACTGTGGCTTGCGGATGAGAATAAAAAGGCAGCAATGCGCAAGAAGCTCGGCATCCCGGAAAGCAAAAAGGTCATCCTTTATGCACCGACTTGGCGCGAGTCTACGGATGGTGGCAAGTCCTATGCAATCAAACCTCCGATCCATTTTCATGAGTGGGAGAAGAAACTGGGTAATGAGTATGTTGTCCTTTTCCGTGCCCATCATCAGACGACCAAGGTGCTCGGTGTTGAGTATAACGACTTTGTCCGTAACGCATCCGATTATCCGGCGGTCAATGACCTGATGATTGCAGCGGACATCCTGATTACGGACTATTCGGCTATCGCGTTTGATTATTCGATTTTGTGCCGCCCGATTTTCTGCTATGCATACGATTATGACAGTTATCTTGCAGAGCGTGGCACTTATTTTGCAGTAGACGAAAAGTACCCCAATAAGAGTTGCCGGACCGAAAGCGAATTGTTGCAGCGAATCAAGAATGTAGATTACGTTTCGGAATGTGCTAACACCAAACGGTTCCGTGATGAGTTCGTACAGTATGGTGTGGGTGCGACGGAGATGTGTGTTAAAAAGATGTTTGGAGAAGCTAAATGAAAGTACTTATGTGGATGGGAGGAAACTTTGACAGAAGGACTCCATCAGAGCATTTGCTGGTTGCAATAGTTCAAGCTTTGTATGCAGACGGACACACAGTACACATTATTCAAAAGGATACTGGAGGTCCGCTTCCTAAATTGCCAAGTGAGCTGGTTGAACTTGGAGTGACTACTGATAGTATTCCATGTCAGTTGGCATCAAAAGGCAATTTTATTGCAAGATATCTTGTTGAACTAAGGTATGTATGGAAATGTAGAAGACTGATCAAAAAGTATAGAGACTATGATGCAGTTTTTAATCAGTCTAGTAATGTGGCCGGTTTTATGGCTTTTGTAGTGAAGCATAATATGCCTAAGGCACGACTCACCTATAATGTTCAGGACATTTTTCCAGAAAATGCTGCTTATATTGGCAGTGCGAAAGGAATAGTGTATAAGATTCTTTCTGCAGAGCAACGATATGCTTACCGGCATGCTGATCAGATTATAACAATTTCTGAAGACATGAAGGATCTTTTGGTTGAAAAAGGTGCAGATTCTCAAAGAACTGACGTTATATACAACTGGAGCTACACGGACAGCATGTACCGTTTTGAAGATGTATACAGTGAAAAAATAGCGGGATTTCTTTCAGCGGATAAGTTCAATGTAGTATACGCCGGAAACATTGGCACCATGCAAAATGTTGACGTTGTAGTTGAAGCTGCAAAACTTATGCAGGAAGAAGATCATATTCACTTTCATATTTTTGGGGATGGTATGTATAAGGAACGGCTTCAACACGAAGCGGAAGGGCTAAGCAATATTTCTTTCTGGCCGATGCAGCCTTCAGAGTTGGCTCCCAGCATTTATGCTATGGCGGATGTAAATGTGATCCCTCTTGCACCCAATATCTACCGAACTGCTCTGCCAAGTAAAACAGCAACGTGTATTGCATGTCAAAAGCCTATTATCTTTTGCATCGGAAAAGATTCGACTTTTGGGAAAAAATTGGAGGATCAAGAGGGATATTACTTAGTGAATTCTAGTGATTCAGATGAATTGAGAGATGCAATTTTGAAGATTGAGAATCTACATCCATATATAAACTCATCAGCACTTTACAAAGAAATGTTTGCAAAAACTGAAAATAGCAAGAAATATAGTGAGCTAATTGTAGCTAGTAGGTAAGAAATGAAGTATTCGGGTAGATGAAGGAGGAAAGCCAATGGACAATAACTGCAAAAAAGTTCTATTGGTAGGACCTATTGAGACAAAAGGAAGATATGCTGGCGGGATTGCTTATATTGTAAATGCCTTGACCTCATGTAAGAAGCTATTTTTAGAGCAGGAAATTGAAATTGCTCCAGTTGATAGCTGCTGTGTTCGGAGAAAAGCATGCGCAGCTGGTAGGATGAATTTTGATAATCTAGTTAATTCATTTGAGCTTATAAGACTAATTAGAAAAAAAATCAATCAGGAAAAACCGGATCTTGTATATTTCAATACATCGAGAAAATATGCGCTACTAAAGGATCTGTTGATTCTTTGGCTCGTGGGTCGAAGAGATAACGTAAAGACGATTTTACATATTCACTTTGCAGATGTGAATGAGCTATTCCCCCCACAAAAGATTCTCAAGAAATTATGCGGTAAGCTATTGTTGTTTAATGTAGACCACTTGGTATTATTATCCGAGAGAACGAAAATGGATTTAATAGCAGATGGATATAATCCGAGAAAAATGAGCGTACTTTATAATTTTCATACCTTGACGTTTACGCAAGAAGAAATTGAAGAGAAGCAGAATGCATACCTAAATAAAGATAAAAAAGATATTGTTTTCATTGGATCGCTCGATAGGCGAAAAGGCATTGTTGATTTATTAAGTGCATTTCAATGCTGTGCACCGTATGCTAGGCTGCACATATGCGGACAGTTCACAGATGGTGATATTGAGGCAGAGGTTAAAGCTCAACTAAAAAGGCTTCCTCAAAATGCTGTAATTATGCACGGCTTTGTTAATGCGGAAGAAAAAAGAAGTATTTTAAAGAATTGTGAAATTATGGTGCTTCCATCGTATGGAGAAGGCTTTCCGATTGTCTTAGTAGAGGGACTTGCCGCCGGGTGTGAAATTATTGCAACAGATGTGGGAGCTATACCGGAGGTCTTCAGTGAAAAAACTGGTCGGTTAATTCCAGCAGGCAATGTTGATATTCTTGGAGAGGAACTATTAAGGGGTGTACAAAGTAGAGACAGAACGGATATTATGATAAACAATTGGAAGTTGTCCCAAGAATTCACCTTGAATCATTTTATTGAAAAAATGTGTGACATATGCAAAGAGGTTGCAAATGGATAGAAAAATACGATATGGAGTAAGAATAGTAATCAATTTTATTCGTGGGCCATTTTCATTCCTTCTTTCTTGTGGAAAAGTACGGATGAATTATGTTCAATTGATTTCTCCTGCGGCTAGGATTCGTGCATGCCGAGGAGGAACAATTTTGCTGAAAGGAAGAAATAATATTGAGGACGGTGTTCTTTTAGATTCATTCGAGGGGAATATCGAACTGAACGGATGCTTTATAAATAGAAACTCAACAATTGTATCAATGAATTTAATCACCATTGATAGTGGCGTAACAATCGGCCCAAATGTCTGCATATATGACCATGATCATAACTGTTCCAAAGTCAAAGAAAAGCCGTATAATACTGCACCAGTTAGGATAGAAAAAGGTGTATGGATTGGTGCAAATTCAACAATTCTAAAAGGTGTAACGGTAGGAGCAAATGCTGTTGTTGCTGCTGGTTCGGTTGTAAATAGAGATGTTCCTCCATATACAATTGTTGGAGGCGTTCCAGCCAAATTTATAAAAATGCAACTTACTGATGATGAAAGATTCGCATTTGAACAATTAAAATAAAGCAAAAATAGAAAACAGAGAGGAAAATAAAATGTCTGCATTTGATAACGCAACCCTTATGATCACTGGTGGTACTGGTTCTTTTGGTTCTACCGTTCTGAAGCACTTCCTGGATTCTGACCTGAA
>QAKH01000085.1 GCA_003343885.1 Clostridiales bacterium
AAAGCTTTGCAAATTCCGACTTCATGGAAAGCATTTCCATAGCGGAAGCAATCTTTGCGCGAAGCTGTTCATCAGAAATAATATCGTCGATCTGTCCGGCATTAGCCGCAAGAATCGGTGTTGTCATGTACAACTCCCACTCTTCTTCAAGGCTCTTGCGCTTCTCAATGGGCGCTCTGGAACCTGCAAGCTTCTCAGACCACATCATAGCAACAGATGAGGATGGCTTTAACGGACCGATCTTTGCGCTGTCGAGCGCATATACAATATCCGCTCCGAGAGCCTTTGAGCCCATAACTGCAAATGCAGTTCCGTAAGCTTCACCTACATTAACTGTAACAACAGGAACCTCAGCGGTTGCATACGCTTTAGCCAGCGCTGCAGCGAGTTCGGAAACTCTTCCGCCGTGTGCCTCGCACTTTTCATCAAATCCGGCAGTACCGACAAGATTCAATACCGGGAGTCCAAAAGAATTACAAAGACCGACAAAATTTACTGCCTTTCTAAGTCCGCCGGCACAAAGTTTTCCTGACTTCACAGCAGGGTTATTGGCGACAATTCCGCAAGGAAGACCGTTAATAAAGGCAAAAGCAGTAACAAGCGCGCCGCTCTTAGCTGCTGTAAGCTCCTTATATACGCCTCCGTCGGCTATAGCCTTGATTATCTCGTGAACGTCGTAGTCTGATTTTGTAACAATAGCAGAAATTTCAGGAGTAGCTCTGTTGGGATCGTCCTCAGCACCCGCATAAACATTTTTATCAAGACGGTTTGAGGGCAGATATGCAAGGATTTCTTTTGCGTTTGAAACCGCTTCTTCCGGATTAGCCGTGTATACAGAAGCAAGTCCGTTATCGGCTGCATATTTTGCAGTTCCTGCGTCCTTGGAAGCGCCTGCTTCTACAAGAACATTAGCCGGGGACTGGCAGAATGTAGCACCCTCGCAGATAACAGAAGCATCTGACATAGAGGCAAGAAGTGCGCCGGCTCCGGTAGCTTCACCGAGAATTATTGCTACCTGGGGAATCTTACCCTTAACACAGGCAGATTTCTTGAAAATGCTGCCATATCCTGCAAGAACGTCAACACCTTCAGTAATTTTTGCGCCGATTGAGTCGAGCATTGAGACAACAGGCGCTCCATTCTTAACGGCAAGGTCGTAAAGTGCCGAAATTTTTCCTGCGGCAGCCTTTGAAAAAGCGCCGTTAGTTCTGGAAATGTCCTGCGCATAAGCAAAAACAAGTCTTCCGTCAACAGCTCCGTATCCGCAAACAACGCCTTCGTATTCAGCCGGATCAGTTGTTCCGATTTCGTTTGCGTATGCTTTCACAAAAGCGCCGGTTTCTGAAAAAGTACCGTCATCAAACAGTAAATTCATAAGGTCGTAAGCAGTTTTCTTGCCGTCCTTGCGAATTTTTGCAGACTCGGATTTGTCAGAAAGCATCTTTTTGGCTTTTGCCAGCATATCGCTTCTTTTCTGTAAATCCATAAGTTAACCTCCATTTACAACATAAACGGAAATAAGTTTTTCCAACTTACCCCCCATTATAAAGATATTATAATCGCTATGAACACATTTTTCAAGCACTTTGTCAAAAAAATGCCAATTTAATTGTTAATTTTTTCTACACCGAATTTCTATACCAAACAAAAAATGCTTGCCCGGCTCAGTTTAAAGACAGACAAGCAAAAAATTGTTATAAACAGCGTAAATCACAATAAGTTATTCTCGATAACTTTTCTCTTATACTTGTTCAGAGCCTCAGGATAGAGCTGCGCACTCATTCCTCCGTCAACTATGAGTTCTGAGCCCGTTACGTTTTTTGAAAGATCAGTACCGAGATACCACGCGGCATTTGCAATATCTTCAAAGTCTGAAATATCGCCGATAGGAGTCAAAGCTCCGTTCACTATTTGCCTGCTTCCCATCTTCACCCAACGCTCGGTTTTGATTGTACCCGGCAAAACGACATTTGAACGTATGCCATATTTTCCTAAATCTACGGCAAATGCCTTTGACATCGAGTTTATACCCCCCTTTGAAGCACAGTAGGCGCTTCTGTTAGGTATAGCCCGGTAAGCAGTATTTGAGCCGATAAAGACAACAGCACCTTTATGCTGTTCTCTCATACGTATTGCCGCCTGACGAACAATCATAAAGTTCCAAACAAGATTTGTTTCAAAAACCCGCCGGAATTCCTCAACAGAAACATCAAAAAACGACATACCGACTGATGGATCAGTTCCAAATCCCATATCCGCTGAATTTAGTACGACAGTCTCAACAAAACATTCATTTCTGTCAATATCGTTAAAAACATCAATTACACGTCGTTCAGAACGGATATCAAGCTCATAGCCCTTTGTAAAAACGCCGTATTTTTCTGCAACGTTTTTCGCCGCCTCACTTGCCCGCTGCCCATCTCTGCTGGTAATAAACACCGCATATCCTTCCGAAGCAAAACGGCAGGCTACCGCAAGACCGCTTCCAATAGTTCCGCCTGTAACAAAAACTGCTCTTTTCATAATTATTTTTCTAACCTCCATGTAATTCGCTGACTTAATTTCGTGGTAAAAATTCGTGGTATAAAATTTAAGAAACATACTCAAGCATTTTCACTTCGCCTTTGCGTGCTTTAAACTCAAGCTTTCCGTTAGCAACATCATATACTGTTCCGTCAAACAAATTTTTCAGTTGTCCGCTTTTCGGAATATTCAGACTCACTGTCCCGTCAGTATGGGAACACACTCCGATAAAAAGATTATTTACGTACACAGGATTGTCATCTTCCGAATAGACAAACACACCTGCGTCTTTCGCTATTTCACGCAGTACACGTGAAGGCAAATTGCCGAGTGCGGAATATACAGAAGTGTAATCTTTAAGCTTTTTTCTTGCAAGAGCAGTTTTTCCGTCGCCTTTGTACCCGGCAAGCGCTTCCCCGTCAGACGCATAAAACATAGCGTCATACCTGCAGTCAAAACCGTATTCAACGCCGTATCCTATAGCTGTCGTATCATTTCCCGAGTAGTTGCAAACAGAAATATCAGTTAATTCTGAAATATTTGAAACATCAGCTTTATTTTCGCATATGTAACCCGGAGCATAACACCACAAAATCGTCTTTCCGTTTTTCTTAAATCTTTGAGAGATCACTTCTTTTGCTTGTTCAGATAGTTCAAAGGAATCAAGAAAAATAAACAATTTGTATTTGTCAGCTTCAATTTTTTCTATGTCTGCAACGTCATAGACATCGTACGGAGCGCCTAAGTACGCCAAACCCTTGCGTTGTGCGGATAAAAGCGGTTTATTTATCTGCGACTCTTTATTTACGTACATAAGAGAGTTTCCGTCGGCAAAAACAGCAATTTCACTAATGTTTTCTGCCTTTCTTTCTGACAACCTTTTAGAAATCTCAATCATGTGAGCAATTTCTTTCATCATTCCGTCCGAATAGAACCAGCCCTCAAACATGTCAAACCACCAAAGCGCCGCGCCTTTAGAGGCTGTCAAACAAAAATCCCGTCTCATTATATCTATTGTTTGATTTTCATCTGCAAGTTTACTGTCAAAGCCGGGAATTGCGTGCCCCTCTATGTACTGCGGAGCAAGGTGAGTTATATGGTCAAATTCAAGATAATAAAGCTTGTTTCGTTTGTCAAGCGAGTCGAAAGTTACCATAAATGCTGACGGATCAATATGCTTTCTGTATTCATAAGACGACGGACTTGAAATCATGTCTATATCCGGACTGTCAAACACTTTCATATATCCAAGGCTTCCGTCGTTCCAAAGTCTTGCTCCTGCAAGCTCAAACAGATAACCGTAATATACGCCGAGCAGCTTCTTATGCTTTAGCACGGTTTGGGCCTCGGAGGCAAAATAAGTTATTGCGTCCGATATGATTGTATTGTGATACCTCACATATTCTATTACGTCAGCGTCATTTGCCATATCATAAAAAACTCGGCTTTTATCAAGACAAATCCTGTCTTTTTCCGGAACGGGAGCATCAGGTTTCCCAATATACTTTCGGTAATCATCGGTTTTCATTTGGTGTGGGCTGAAATAATCCCTGCCGCTGAACCATTCCGTAGTTGTTCCGCCGAGAAGAAAATATCCATAGAATCTGTCAGGGTATTTTTCCTCAACATGCCGAATTATTGCTTTCATATACTCTGCCGCCGCATGACGCCATTTGCTGTTACCGGATATCTGAGAAAGGCTGGTAAAAGAATCGGGACAGTTTTCCTCTTCAATGTACCACTTTCTTGTATCAAGCTGGAACATCAGCGCAAAATACCCTTCCGGCGCGCATTTAATAAACAAATCAATCTGTTTGTCGACTACCGAGAAATCATAATTATCTTTTCCGATCCAGCTTTCTCCGTAAAGAGAGTACGGAACACCCAAAATGCTGTTAAGACCGGATGACAAAATAGAAAACAAGCGTACTCCGGCATTATAGAAATCCGTTATATTTCTTTCAGTAGGACGGAACGATTTAAATGAAAGCGGCTCATACATAGTCCCGTCAATCTCAATTTTCAGCGTTCCGTTTTTTCTTGCAAGTTTTACTTCCATAAGTTAAATATTCTCCGAATTTTATTATCAAATAATTTAAAAATAGCTTACTGCAATAAATTTTGTTTATTGTAACGCGTCAAATACACGCACATAGTCAACTATAAATGCATCATCTGTAAAACTACCGTTGGTTTTGACCGGGGCATTATGACGATATCCCTGAATCTCGGTTGTAAGAAGAATAAACTGCGGAACAAGCGAAATATTTTCATCAGCGCGCGCGGTTACCTCCCCGTCGCAGTAAAACACGTACTCGTCAGGTGTCCATTCCATAGCGAACACATGATATCCGTCGGCGGTTTCTTTCAAATCGTATTTTATTCTGCTTTCCTTACGAAGCTGTTTTCCGTATCCGCCCATTATATTGCCGCTGGTAACTTTTCCTTTTTCAAAGCATTCCATAATATCGCTCTCAACGCCGCTCCATTTTGGATCATATGTAGTGCCTATGCCCGGAGCTTGTGTCCAGAAAGCGCTCCACATAATCTCCGGTTCATTTTGGAATTTGCATCTGCATTCGTAGAAGCCGAATCTGTGCATGAATTTCGGTTCAGGTATAACGCCGAGCGGCCAAAAATCATTTTGTCCCCACGGATTTTCATTACCGCTTTTTGGAATATCAAAAGAGTTACTTCCGGTTTGAAGCTGCGGTGAAACATAATAACCGTCTTTTTCAGTTCTGTGCAGCTCTATGTTGCTGTTGCCGTCAAATTTTATGCCCCGGTCAGTATACGCGTCAAATGGTTTTCCCCAGAAATTAAGCCTGAAACTCCATTTTGAAGTATCAAGTTCCGGGCCGTCAAACTCGTCGTTCCAGACAAGCTTCCATTCTTTTCCTTCCGGCAAATAACTTGAGACATGTCCGTCAACCTTATACTCTACCATACGTGTACGCTCCTCTCGTTTTTAATTATCAAAATTGTCAATAAAAATAAAATTATCAAAATTTATCAAAAATAAAATTCCGTTTTTGCCGGTCTTATGTCTGTGAGAAAGCCGTTATAATGCCTTAACGTATGTACCTGATAAGGGTGCTCAAGGCATTTTTCCTCATCAATTTCTATGCCAAGTCCGCTTTTTTCAGGTATTGTTATAAAGCCGTCCGCATACTCAAGTTTTTCGTTTGTTACGTCCTTTCTCCACTCAACGTCAGAATACATAATCTCAAGGATACAGAAATTCTGACAGCACGCCGCAAGCTGTAAAGTAGCAGCGTTGGCGACAGGTCCCGACGGATTGTGCGGAGCAAAAGACATGTACCGGCATTCTGATTCGGCAGCTATCTTTTTTAACTCCATTATTCCGCCGGCATGAGACACATCCGGCTGTATGTAATCGGCAGCACAAAGGTCGAACATTCTTTTATAATCCCACCTTGTGTAAAGCCTTTCGCCGGCTGAAATGTTTACAGGAGAGCGGTCCTTTACCTGCTTTAAGGCGTCAAGATTATCAGGCGGCACAGGTTCTTCAAAAAACATTACTCCGAACTGCTCAAGTTCTCTTGCTATCTTTACCGCATTCGGAATGTTGAATCTGCCATGCCCTTCAATGAGCAAATCCACTTCTCTGCCGACTGCTTTTCTTACTTCATCAATACAGCGAAGAGCTTTATCAAGATCCTTATTTGATATTTCAAGATAATTTTTACCGAAAGGATCCCATTTCATTGCAGTCACGCCTCGTCCTACTGCTGTTTTTGCTTTTTCGGCAAACTCCTCCGGTTCTTTTGCTCCAGCAAACCAACCGTTAACGTATATTCTTACCTTGTCCCTTACTTTTCCGCCCAAAAGTTTATATACGGGCACATCAAGCTTTTTGCCCAAAATATCCCAAAGCGCACATTCAACCGCCGATAATGCCGACATGAGAACTGCTCCGCCGCGCCAATATGCGTCGCGGTAGATTGTATGCCAGTGCAGCTCAATGTCGGTAGGATCTTTTCCAACGAGGTATTCTTTTATATGTTCAATAGCGCCCAAAAGCGCCTTTTCCTTATACTCAAGCGTCGCTTCTCCAACTCCGGAAATACCTTCATCAGTATAAACCTTTACAAATACCCAGTTCGTACGGAAGCAATCAACCGTAAAAGTTTTAATATCGGTTACTTTCATTTAAACTCCTCCATTGCAATTGACTTAAAAGCCTTTAAGTGCTATAATTATTTTGAAAAATTACTTTTTCAGGTGTGGTAATATGGAAAATAATATCAAATCAGTACCATTGCTTGTAAGCGCCGGGATTTTTGACAGCAGTTTACTTTATTCACAAGAAATACAGCGCACAAAAAATCGCCGTGTATCTCTATTTGAAATAGAACTGCCTATGGAAAATGTCGGATGTTCCCACATAAATTCCTGCTCTTACCGTGTGCGGAAAAATACTGTTCTTTGCGCAAAACCCGGACAGATAAGACATTCAGAGCTGCCGTACAGATGTTTATTTGTTCATTTCATAGTGAAAGACGAACATTTGGAAAAAATTTACAGAACTTTACCTGATATTATTGAAATATCCGACTATGACAGTTACAGACAGATATTTGATTCAATAACCGAGGCATCGCTTTTCCCCACAGCCGAAAGTGAAATACTGATACAAACAAAAATGTTTGAACTGCTGTACAAGCTCATGATAACCGCGTCCAAAGAAAAAGAAAATACATCAGTTTCGGCTAACAACTCGATTATTGTAAATAAAGCCGTTGAATACCTTGATACGCACTTTAATCAAGATATAAGCCTTGCAGACGTGTCGGAACACGTACACTTAAGCAGGATATATTTTCACAATTTATTCAAAGTGTCAGTCGGAGAGACCGTACATAATTATCTATTAAAAAAACGCATAGAATACGCAAAAAAACTTCTTGCTACAACAGATTTTGAATTAACAAAAATTGCGATTCAGAGCGGCTTTTCGAGTCAGTCGTATTTCAACTATGTTTTTAAACGAAAAACAAATTATTCACCCAAACAGTACAGAACGCTTATAGCCAGTGCTTGGGAACGAGATTTATGACTTGATTATCTTGATTAAATTATACACGCGTCGACTTAGCAATACTACTATTTAATTACTACGTTTTTTAGAAATATTACTTTTTATTCCGTTTTTAATGTTTATTGCTCTTTTTCGTACCATTCGCATACACCCGCACGCCTGACGTAACTCGGTGTTACGCCGGTTCGGCGTTTAAAAACTCTGCAGAAATATTCAACATCCTTGAAGCCGCACACTGCGGAAATTTCAGAAATGCTGAATGACGACTGATATAACAGCTCTGCGGCATGCTTTATTCTGACACAAAGCAAATATTCTATCGGTGACTTTCCAACAACTGCCGTAAAACATCTTCTGAAGTTTGTACTGCTCATAATACATTTTTTGGCGAGATAATCTATGCTTATTTTCCTGCCATAGTTTTTATCTATATAGTTAATTGCCGGAAGTACCATAGTATATGAACGCTTACCTACTCTGTCCATGGTCTTTTCAGCAAATACCTGAGCGAGTATGCTGTATAAAACAGATATGCAGTTAAGAGGTGCGACCGGCTCTCCTGAATTCCAGTAACTTAAAATTTTTTCACAGTAACTGCTTATTATAGCGCAGTTCTGAGGTAAACAAAAGAACTCATTATCCGGCAGCTCATATCCGGGATTCAGTTCAAAATTTATGGTGTAGTGTGAAAAGGTTTCTGTGTTATTTCTTACAATGTATGCGGATTTATGTGAAAATAGTGCAACTTCTCCGGCTTTCATTACTCTTACTCTGCCGTCTGAAAACAGGTATTCCGCTTCTCCGCCGGTAGCACACACTATTCCGCAAACCTTTCTTCCGGATGAGTAGTTTGAGTAAACACATCCGGGTACGTCCTCGCCATACAGCACCAAAGTCAGCCTATCAACGGAAACATAAAGACTTTTTGCGTTATTCAAATACTCACTTCCTCTCAATAAGTAATTGTACGATATAATGTTACATCATTATTTTAGGAAAATCAATAGTGGACAGATAATTCAAACTAAAAGGCATATTGTTCATTGTAAAAAAGCCGTGCAAAGTGTATCATAACCTCATGAACTACCAAAAGGAGGTACATATAAATGATAAAAACTTATGCTTGGTATTTTCCTAACTGGCACCCTACCCCACTTAACGACAAATGGCATGGAACCGGCTGGACTGAGTGGGAATGCGTCAAATGCGCCATGCCGCGTTTTCCCGGTCACATCCAACCTAAAAAACCGCTTTGGGGCTTTGAGAACGAGGCAGATCCTGCGGTATTTGAGAAAAAAATTGATACTGCAAAAAAATACGGCATTGACGGATTTATATTTGATTTTTACTGGTTCAAAGATCTTGGTCCGTATCGAAGAGAATGTCTTGACAACGGATTTCTGCAAGCTAAAAACTCGCAAGAGCTTGAGTTTTCAGTGATGTGGTGCAATCATGATCCCATATACGCACACCCTGCCGCATACCGTCATGACAACTTTCAGCTTGCCTCAGGTGATATCGACGAAAATCTCTTTACAGAGGTTACCGATTTTTGTATTAAAAACTACTTTGGCCGGCAGAACTATCAGCGGGTAGATGGAAAAATTCACTTTGGCATATGGCACATGAAAAAATTCATTGATAATTTCGGTAGTCCCGAAAACGCAGCTAAAATTTTGTCCGACTTCAGAACAAGAGCTTTTAAACATGGATATGAACTTCACATAACCACCCAAAATTTCAATTTTCCCGGATTCGGCACAAACAAGGATTTATGTGACACTTATCTGAAAATTCTCGGCATTGACAGTTTTTTCTGCTACAGCTGGAACAACAGTTCAGTTAATCCGTCAGAGTGGCCTGTTTGCAATTATACAGACTTTAGACGCAAGAACGTGGAACTTTATAAAACCTACTCAGAATTCTCAAGCGTGCCGCTGAGTATTACTGTTTCGACCGGATGGGATTCGAGTCCGAGAACCGTACAGTCTGACATGTATGAAAACGTCGGCTATCCGTTCTGTCCCATAATTAAAGGAAATACACCTGAAGAAGTGGAAATATCATTTAAAGAGGCAAAAAAATTCATTGAAAGCGACAAACATACCGGTAAATTTTTCACTATTTCAACGTGGAACGAATGGACAGAAGGAAATTATCTTGAGCCCGATGAAGAAAACGGTTTCGGATATCTTGAGGCATACAAAAAAGTCTTTGTAAAATAAGCAATACAAAAAGGTTGTGAATTCAAAAGAAATCCCGCTTATGACATCAACAATCAATGTCACAAGCGGGACAATTTATATATATATACTTTTGTTATGTATGTTATGTATTTAAAAGTCATTGCAAAATGGTTTATGCTATTCTCAGCTTTTTAGCAACTTTTTCGCCGTCAAAAGCTATAAAACTATGTACTCCGGCAAAACCTGCGCTTATATTATGTTCACCTACGGCTGCATTTAATTAGTGAGGCGTTTCTACAAGCATTTCAATCTCATCGTATACAAATCCGTCTATAACAAGCTCATTTACTCGCTTAACTCTTCGATAGCATACCTGATGCCCGGCAAAATGACCTCGCAACAGAATTCGTGCTTTAACGGCAATGTCGGCAGGACGCAGCGGAGATTCGTTATATTGCTCGGCGCTGTTATCAAGACCATTGGGGGATTTTGGTTTATAAAGTTTATAAAGCTCAGACAGTTTTTCTGACGAAAGCTGTTTTAATCTATGTCCGTTTATTACACCCACAATAAGATAATAAAGAACCAAAACATGTATGAGAAAATCAAAAATACCGGATATATCCCCAACAAGTATGCATATACCTGCCCAAGCGACGGTATCTATGGAGAAGATCACAAGTGCCGCAATCATCCATCCATAATGGTGTTTGCTCATTCCCCAGCACACAAGATATAAAGCAAGAATTAGAAGAGCGAACACTATGCCTATTACTGAAATCTACACAGTTTCTGTAAGCATACCTGCCACAGCTATACTGTAAGGAATCGTCGCCGAAAACAGGAACATATTGTCTGAGCCTGAAGCGAACATAACGATATTAATTGCTGTAAGTATAACCACCAGCAATAAGTTTCCCCGTGCAGCTTTCATTTGGACCAGAGCTGTTTCAATTGCTTTTCTTTGGTTCTGATTCATATTGTTTGTCATATAAGTAACCTCGTTTAAATTTTTTCGCAAGGGTATTAACAACAGGATCGCAAAGCGTGAACCTGACTACCAGAACGGTCTGCCGTTCTTAAGGTATCTGTCTTAATCATACCTTTAGAGTGTTTTTATAGGGTAAAATACTGCACAAAAATGTATACTATACATAGCAACTTGCTTAAGAAGAAAGCCCCGAACGCAAAAAATGCGCCGAGGCAATCGACTGGCGGAGATGGAGAGATTTGAACTCTCGCGCCGGTCACCCGACCTACACCCTTAGCAGGGGCGCCTCTTCACCACTTGAGTACATCTCCGTAGGAAAGGGAACTGCCAATGAGAAATATCCGCATTGTATTAAATTATAAAAAATTGGCGGAGAGGGTGGGATTCGAACCCACGCGCCCTTTCGGACAAACGGTTTTCAAGACCGCCTCGTTATGACCGCTTCGATACCTCTCCATACATGTTGCGTCAACGTTGTTTATAATACCATAATAATTGAAATTTGTCAAGCTTTTTTTCAAAATTGTTGCTCAAAATTTGTAAGAATAAACTTCAAAAGTCAAAGTGACTCCGAATTACACTGTTGCATTTACTTTAGAATTTACTTTTACAAAATATACTTGACTTACATCAGTACATGCCTTGACTTTTCTGCCAAAACATGATAAAATACTTTTAACTGTTGCAGGAGGTTTGTTTATGTCGGATAAACCAAATATTCTTCTAATAGTTACAGACCAGTTTCGCTACGATTGCATGGGAAATTCCGGTAAATATCCGGTGAAAACCCCTTATCTTGACATGCTGCGAAATGACGATATGTTTCGTCTTATCTTGGAAAATGGCATGTAAGTCCTGATTTTGGGCCTGTTGATTTCGGATACGACGTGTATACCGATTACAGCCCGTATTACAAACTCTTAAATGAGAAAAACATTGTTCCTGAATATAAAAACGGATGGATGGGCGAAGAAAGTTCGCTTCCATTGGAATTTTCCCCAACACACTGGCTTGCTGACACTGCCTGCGAAGAAATCAAAAGATTATCCTCTGCAGGAGCTCCATGGCATGTGAGAATAGATTTTAACGAGCCTCATCTCCCCTGTCGTCCGTCTTACCCTTTTTCAAGAATGTATGATCCTGCTTCGGTTCCGAAATGGGACGGTTTTGATGATGATTTTACCGACAAACCATACATTCAAAAGCAACAGTTATACAACTGGGGATTGCAGGACAAAACCTGGGAAGATTTTGCCAACACCGTTGCGATGTATTACGGCATTATATCCCAGACGGACGATGCAATCGGACGTGTTCTGAAGTATTTGAAAGACTGCGGTCTTTACGATGATACCCTGATAATTTTCACGTCGGATCACGGCGACATGTGCGGAAGTCACAGAATGATGGATAAGCATTACGTTCTGTATGACGATGTTGTTCATGTTCCGCTTATAGTTAAGTGGAGCGGTCATATACAATCCGGAAGCACTGAAGCCGGTTTTGTCAATAACTGCCTTTCAATTATGCCTACACTGCTTGACGCGGCGGGAATTGAGTATAAATCACTGACTAGCGGGAAATCCCTGCTCGCGGATGATGTCGGTGCCAAGTTCGCGGTATCGACCTATAACGGACAGCAGTTCGGTCTTTTCACTCAAAGGATGATAAGAACGGCTGAGTGGAAGTATATTTGGAATACAACAGATATTGACGAGTTATATGACATGCAAAATGATCCGGGAGAACTGAATAATTTAATACGCAACAAAGAATTATTGCCGGTTGTTACCGAATTAAGGAAAAAGCTGTACGACTATTTGAAAACAATAAACGATCCGCTTGTCAACAACGAATGGATGCAAAATCAACTTTTGAACAACGGTAAAATAGAAACCTATTCAGGCGAAAATAAATTATAAATTATAATTACATACACAATAAGGAGCGATTCAGATGAAAAAATTACTTACTATTGCCGCTGCCGTCCTGTGCGTAGCTGCAACTCTTACTTCCTGCGGTTCAAAGCAATGCAACATGTGCGAAAAGAGCTGCTCAGACAAGTATTCATACAGAAATGGAGAGGTAGTTCTTTGCGGCTCATGCTACAAAAAGTGTTTTGACAACTATGCCGAGGTTGATCCGGACGTATTCTTCGGAGAGGATCTCCCGGATGCCGAAACAGCTGAATAAGCTCCGTTTTTTACAAAAACCAAAAAAAGAAAACAGTCCGTATTGCTGTAGAACAAACGGGCTGTTTCTTATTTTTAGCATATCAATTGCGAAATGGCTAAAGCAAATACATAAAAAGCCTGAACCGAAAACAGACAATCGGCTCAGGCATATTTTGTAATTAAAGCTTTGCAAGCATTTCTTCTACGTTCTTCAACATTTCCGTATACTTTTCAAGCTTTGCACGTTCAGCCTCTACGACAGCTGCCGGCGCTTTATCGGTAAAGGAAGAATTTGAAAGCTTCTTGTTTACACGTTCTATCTCAGACAAAGCATTTGCCTTTTCTTTTTCAAGACGTGCTTTCTCTTTTTCCATATCGACAATTTCCGCCATGGGAATATACATTTTGGCACCGTCTGAAACAACGCTCAAGCTTCCGGAGTCCTCATAGTTTTGAACAAACAATACCTCACTTGCGGAGGCAAGTCGTGTAAAGAATACTGCTGTATCCTGATTAAAGCTGTCGCTGTAATCCGAAACAATAAAGAGCTTTGCCTTTCTTGACGGCGGAACATTCATCTGCACACGGGTATTTCTTAAAGCACGTATTGCACTGATTATGCGCTCCATCGAGGCACATTCGATCGCAAAATCAAGCTCCGGATTCTCCTTAGGCCACTCTGAAACAATAATCGGATGATCATAGCCGAGATGCGACCAAATACTTTCGGTTATAAAAGGCATAAACGGGTGCAAAAGTTTGAGAGTTCCGCTGAGAACGTATAGGAGCACGCTCTGGGCGTTTTTATTCGACTGCGAGCCTTTTTCAAACAATCTCGGCTTAATAAGCTCAATATACCAGTCGCAAAGAATATCCCATACAAATTCATAAATCTTTGCTGAGGCTACGCCTAATTCAAACTTTTCGATATTTGCAGTTATTTCTTTTACTGCCGTATTATACTTTGAAAGTATCCATTTATCCTCGATACCAAGCTGCTCAGGTATCCCGGGCTTCGTATCGTCATCAAGATTCATGAGCATAAAACGAGAGGCGTTCCATATCTTATTTGCAAAATTTCCCGACGCCTCAACCTTTTTATCGGAATAGCGCATATCGTTTCCGGGAGAATTACCAGTAACAAGTGTAAAGCGCAGTGCGTCAGCGCCGTATTTATCTATTACCCCTAATGGGTCAACACCGTTTCCACTTGATTTAGACATCTTTTTCCCATGTTCGTCTCTCACGAGTCCGTGAATAAGTACCGTGTCAAACGGTGCTTTTCCGGTATGCTCAAGTCCGGAGAAAATCATTCTTGATACCCAGAAAGTAATAATGTCATAACCTGTAACGAGAGTAGACGTAGGATAATAGTAATCATAGTCCTTTGTTTTTTCAGGCCAGCCGAGAGTCGAGAAAGGCCAAAGCGCAGAGGAGAACCAGGTATCGAGTACGTCTTCTTCCTGCCTCGTTTGAGCGCCGCATTTCGGACATACGGGAACATCTTCCTTGGAAACTGTCATATTGCCGCACTTATCGCAGTAATATGCCGGAATTCTGTGTCCCCACCAAAGCTGACGGGAAATGCACCAGTCATGAATATTTTCCATCCAGTTGAAATACTTCTTTGACTGATTTTCGGGTACGAATTTAATAGTACCGTTTTTAACTACCTCAATTGCCGGCTTGGCAAGAGGCTCCATCTTAACAAACCACTGGTCGGAGATAAGAGGCTCAACGGTTGTTCCGCAGCGATAGCAAACGCCGACATTATGAACTGTCGGTTCAACTTTTAACAGAGCGCCGGACTCTTCAAGCTCTTTGACTATTGCTTCTCTCGCTGCGTATCTGTCCATACCGCAGAATTTTCCGGCAATCTCGTTGAGTGTTGCGTCGTCATTCATGACATTTATCTGCTCAAGGTTATGTCTTTCTCCGACAAGGAAGTCATTAGGATCGTGTGCAGGTGTGATTTTAACACATCCCGTTCCTTTTTCCATATCAGCGTATTCATCTGTAATTACAGGTATTTCCCTGTTTACGAACGGTACGATGACCGTCTTGCCTACAAGATGTGCATATCTCTTATCTTCCGGGTTTACCGCAACTGCAGTATCACCGAAAAGCGTTTCAGGACGAGTTGTGGCGACAACTACGTATTCGTCGCTGTCTTTGACAAAATATTTGATGTGCCAGTATGCGCCCTGCTGTTCCGGATTTTCAACCTCTGCGTCAGACAAAGCTGTTTTACAATTGGGACACCAGTTGGCTATTCTATGTCCTCTGTAAATGAGTCCTTTTTCATAAAGCGAAACAAAAACTTCTTTTACGGCTTTTGAACAGCCTTCGTCCATGGTAAAGCGCTCTCTTGTCCAGTCGCATGAACAGCCAAGCTTTTTAAGCTGGTTTATAATTCTGTTTCCGTACTTATTCTTCCAGTCCCAAACACGTTCAAGGAATTTTTCTCTGCCAAGGTCGTATCTAGTCAGCCCTTCGTTAACACGAAGATTTTCCTCAACCTTGATTTGTGTTGCGATACCTGCATGGTCTGTACCCGGCACCCACAGAGCGTTATATCCGTTCATTCTCTTGAAGCGGATAAGTATGTCCTGAAGCGTTTCGTCAAGAGCATGCCCCATGTGGAGCTGTCCTGTTACATTCGGTGGGGGGATAACGATAGTATACGGCGGCTTTTTGTTTTTCGGAGACGGGGTAAAATATCCGCCGTCGTTCCACATCTTATATATATCGTCTTCTATGGCCTTTGGGTTATAACTTTTGTCAAGTTCCGTTGGCATTTACGTTCCTTCTTTCATTTTTTGCTTTTCCGATTATACTTCTGTAAATATTCAAAGTGCAATATCGGAATTTACTATATTTCATCAACAGGAACAAGTTCGTTCATAACAAGTCCCGTTATCAGTTTCGGATAAAAATATGTTGATTTCTGAGGCATCTTTTCTCCTGCAAGCGCAACGTCCTTAATTTCGGACACCTTTGTTGCGTTGAGAATAAACGAACAATTATATTCGTCAGAATTTGCGCACTCACACGCTTCCTCAAAGTCTCTTGTATATTTCAGATTTACTTGATTTGCCATATTTTCTTTATCAATACCGAAAATTTTCTCAAGAATGAGGGAGTGAAGAACAGTGACATCAAGGCCCTTGTATGCGTCTGATTTTCCGGGATTTAACAAATCGAGTGCCTTTTTTGTTTCAGCATTATCTTTCATAACAAGCAAATGATAAGTTTCCGGTTTTGTACAGAAAACAAAAGCTTTATTATTTACGTTTTCGACAAGGGATTTTTGTACATCGTTCTTTTTAATCTCGGTTACTTCAAAATACTCTGAAATTTTTTCAAGCGACTTCGCCGCATCAAAGTTTTCAAGTCCTCTTACGAGCCTATGCGTCGGGAAAACAACCAGTCCGTCGTTTTCCATGTCGATAAGCATCATCATAACATAGTTTCCTGCGTCGGAGTCACTCTTGATTATTCCATCCTCTACAAGTTTACGGCGGAAATTGAGTGCTGTTTCATATCTGTGATGACCGTCCGCAATAAAGAGCTGCTTATCTTCAAACGCATGCTCAATAAAGTCGGTGTCTGCGCCTTGCTCGATTTTCCAAAGGCGCTGTGTGACGCCGTCGGCGCAGGTAAACTCGATTTCAGGGGTGTTTTTTGTCAGTTCCGCTACTTTTCCGGAAATCTGACGGCTTTCGTCGGAATACATAGAGTATATTGGGCTGAAATTGCAGAAAGTTGCGCTCATAAGGTTGAAGCGGTCTGTTTTTGCCTTTGAAAGCGTTTCTTCATGAGGCAACACGACATTTTCAGAAAACTCACACAGTTTCACTCGAACAAAAATGCCTTTTATGCGCTTCACTTCTCCGTTTACGCTGAATTCTTCTTCATAAACATATATGCCCGGCGTTGCATCGTTGTCCAAAATCTTATCGGCGCGCATTTTCTTATAAAGAGCGCCGGCATCCTCGTAAGCATTTTCGCCGACAGGCAATTCAAGGCGAATAATATTATTTTCGCTCTCGCTTATATACTCTTCCCTCTGACGGGGAGAAATAATATCGTAAGGCGGACACACATTTTTTGATATGTCACCGGCCTTAGCGGTAAAACGAAGTGCAGGAAAAGCTTTAACTGTTGCCATCATTTTATCTCCTTTAAATTTTATACGGATAGTATTATACAACAATACGTACTTATTTTCAAGTTTTTTTTCAAAATTCGATTTTCTTTCAGGTAAAACACTAAAAATCCACTGAATTGTTTGATTCATTGCATCCTCTATATCGTTCCTTGTCCTTGACAAGACGTATTATCAATGATATAATGTCCACGTAAATTTAAGCTAAAGGATGATAGATACGAAACTTTCGGAAAATATTTTGAAATCGTTAAACAAACTGTTTCCCAAGCAGAGACATCCCTTTAATCTCGAAAATGACGGTGAGGAAACCTACACGCAATGGCAGTACGAAAAAGGTGATGACACCATTTCGCAGTATCTCCCCCGCTACACCTGCGAGGATATTCTCGGCGGCAAGAGTGTGCTCGACATGGGCTGCGGCGCAGGCGGAAAGTCGGTGTACTACATAGTACACGGAGCTTCTCACGTTACCGGTGTAGACATGGTAGACGGTTATAAGGAAGCTGCCGAAGCTTTTGCAAAAAAGATGGGGTGCGAAGACAAGTTCACCTTCATAAAAGGCAACGCATGCGCCCTTTCAATCCCTGACAACACTTTTGACGCAGTAATAATGAATGACTTTTTTGAACATGTTTCCGAACCGGAACTCGCCGTAAAAGAGTCACTGCGGCTTCTAAAACCAGGCGGCAGGCTGTACATCAATTTTCCTCCGTACGGTCATCCTTTCGGAGCTCATTTAAGCGACGCAATACAAATGCCGTGGGTTCATCTTTTTTTCAGTGAAAAAACTATGGTAAATGTTTACTGCGATTTAGTAAAGGACCTGCCGGACGGACAAAGACGAATTGATTTCCGTTTCTCAAAAGGTGATGACGGCAGATACCACATGACGTATATTAACAAGATGACAATCAAACGTGCAAAAAAGATACTACGTTCATTACAGATAGAACCGGAATATATGCGTTTTACGCCGCTTAGAAAAATATTCACCCCTCTTGCCCACGTTCCTCTCTTGAGAGAAGTTTTTGCAAAAAATGTTACATGTGTAATTTGCAAACAAAAGTAATTTACATTTATCTGATAATCAAATCAACAAAAAGGGGCTGTTTAAAAAGCCCGTAAAAAACGAAAAGGATCTCAAAACGAGGTCCTTTTTTGTAATGTTGTGAAAAAACATTGAATTTTGGGTATAAAAACTAAACTCATATTAAAATGAGCAAATTTTGAAATATTTTCATTAAAAGTTATGCAGCTAACAACCGTTTTTGCTTTTTTAAATGGAATTTGTAAAGGTTAAAACCAATACAAATTGCCGTAAATTCAAAAATTACGGACTTTAAGCCCCTTCTTCGTATTCTCTTGTACTGTCTGTCCCACTTGATTATTCCATAAGTGCCTTCCGCTTGTATACACCGATTTGCTCTTAGCAACAAACCATGAGTGGAAGATAAATTGTCAAGAACTTCTTTGTGAATGGAAGTCAGTTCTTCATTCATCCTGATAGTTCTGTTGCTGTTTCCTTTTTTACACTTGTCGGCATAAGGACAATCATTGCAATCCTCGCATTGATAAAATTCCTCTGTTCTGCCGTATTTGTTGCCTTTTACGGCTCTGTCATACAAATACTCAAACTTTCTTCCGTTAGGACAAATCAGATTACCATCTGCATCTCTTTGAAAATTAACGGCTCTGAACGGATCTTCTCTGTATTTCTTGTCCGTTGTTTCTTTTTTGAACATAGTAAACTTCATATATTTTTCCATACCATGCTGTTCACAATACAGATAATTGTTGTAACTTCCGTAACCTGCATCAGCTACCGGATAACAAGGATAAAAGCCGTAAGTACAGTTGAATTTTTCCATCAGAGGTACAAAGCATTCCATATCCGAGGCATATTGCTTAATATCCATTACTGCTATGTACTCATCGCATATTCCAAGCTGAACATTGTATGCAGGCAGTAATTGGTCGTTTCCCATGTAATCTCTTTTGATTCTCATGAACGTAGCATCATTGTCAGTCTTTGAATAGCTGTTTCTCTCATCACCGCATATTCT
>QAKH01000009.1 GCA_003343885.1 Clostridiales bacterium
ACAGGAATGGAGGGTAATACCGATGAAATATCTTTCTACCTTTGAGGTTGCAGAAAAATGGGGGATTTCCCACCGCCGTGTCGGTATCCTCTGCAATGAAAACCGCATCCCCGGCGCACAGAGGGCGGGTGGACGATGGATTATCCCCGAAGATGCAGAGAAGCCAGCCGATGCAAGAATCAAAAGCGGAAAATACGTCAAGACGAAAACGAAAGAATAACACAAACAGGAAAGGGGGCGCAGAGCATGGAGCGCAAATATTTATCCGGCAACATCAGAGAGCGTTTGCAGGATTTGATGAAAGAACGCAAGATCACACAGAGCGAACTTGCCGCAAAAATCGGAAAACCCGTTATCTTTGTAAATGTCAGCGGAAGCTGTGTAAATCTATCCTTTGAAAACGAGAACTTTGATGCAGTTATCCAGTGCTTCTATCCGGGAGCTGAAGGCGGCAAAGCACTTGCGGACATCATATTCGGAAAGGTGTCTCCTTCAGGCAGACTTCCCGTAACCTTCTACAAGTCGGTTGACGACCTGCCTCCGTTCGAAGACTACAGCATGGACAACAGAAGCTACAAATTCTTCAAGGGTGATGTAGTTTATCCCTTCGGTCACGGTCTTACATACTCAGAAATCACAGAAGAATGGACGGATGAAAACACTGTCGTCCTAGAGAATAAGGGCAAATACGATGTTAGCTATTCAGTTCTGAAATTTGAATACATTCCCCACAAAAATCTTTGCGGATTTAAGAAGGTTTATCTTAATTCGGGCGAGAAAAAGACGGTTAAATTTGAAAAAGACGATTAAATTTGAATAAGGACAATATTTATGAAAGTAATTGACATCATCAAAGGCGAAAAGCCAAGCCTTTCTTTTGAGGTATTTCCTCCAAAGACAAGCGACAAGCTTGAAAGCGTAGAAAAAGCGGTAAATGAGATTGCAACTCTTAACCCATCATACATGAGCGTAACATACGGTGCAGGCGGCGGCACATCCGACTATACAGTAAGAATTGCAAGAGAGCTGCTTGACAAGGGCGTTACCTCTCTTGCACACTTAACCTGCATTACCTCCGACAAAAGCAACATAAAGAATATGCTTACCACACTTAAGGAAAACGGCATCGAAAACATACTTGCACTTCGCGGAGACATTCCCGAAGGCTTCTCAAGGGAAAATCTGTCCTACAATTACGCAAGCGAGCTTGTAAAGGACATCCGTGAGTCGGGAGATTTCTGCATTGGCGGTGCCTGCTATCCCGAAAATCATCCCGAAAGTGAAAACAGCTATGCCGACATTGAAGGACTTAAGAAAAAGATTGATGCAGGCTGTGAATTTCTCACAACGCAGATGTTTTTTGACAACAACATTCTCTACAACTTCCTTTACAGAATACAGCGTGCAGGCATTTTTGCACCGGTAGTTGCAGGTATTATGCCGGTTACAAACGCACGTCAGATAAAGAGAATTATTTCAATTTCAGCGAATGCACTGCCTCAGAGATTTATCAGAATTGTAGACCGTTACGGTGACAATCCCGAAGCTATGAAGCAGGCAGGAATTGCATATGCAACAGAGCAGGTTGTAGACTTGTTTGCAAACGGCATAAATGCGGTACACATCTATTCCATGAATAATCCGGATGTTGCAAGAGGCATCAAAAATAACATTTCGGAGCTTATAAAATGAAAACAGGACTTGTTCTTGAAGGCGGTGCAATGAGAGGGCTTTTCTCGGCAGGCGTTATTGACCGCTTAATGGAAGAAAACATAAAACTTGACGGCCTTATCGGCGTATCAGCCGGAGCCTGCTTTGGCTGTAACTACAAATCGGAGCAGATTGGCAGAGCACTCCGCTATAACCTTGATTACTGCAACGACAAGAGATATTGCTCATTCAGCTCTCTTATTAAAACGGGAGATATGTACGGTGCGGATTTTTGCTACCACGAGCTTCCCGAAAAACTTGACATATTTGACAAGGAAGCCTTTGCGAAAAATCCCATGGAGTTTTATCTTGTCTGTACAGATGTTGAAACAGGCGAGCCTGTGTATCATAGAATGGACAGTGTTACATATGATGAGCTTGAATGGATGAGAGCCTCCGCATCAATGCCTCTTGTATCAAGAATCGTTGAGGTCGGCGGTAAAAAGATGCTTGACGGCGGTGTGTCCGATTCAATTCCGCTGAAGTTCTGGCAAAGTATCGGCTATGGGAAAAACATTGTTGTTCTCACGCAACCCCGTTCCTACAGAAAAAAGAAAAACAGCCTGATGCCGTTAATAAAAGTTGCACTTCGTAAGTATCCGTGTCTTGTGGATGCCATGGCAAGACGGCATGAGATGTATAACGAAACACTTGACTATATTTGGAACGAGGAACAAAAAGGCAATGTTCTTGTTCTCTGTCCCGACGACAATCTTCCTATAAAGCGTACCGAGCACGACAAGGCTGTGCTTAAGCAGGTTTATGATATGGGAAGAGATGTGTTTGACAGAAAATTCGATGAAATCAAAAACTTTTTGGCTGAATAATATCACAGAAAAGCAGAGCAATCTGCTTTCAGACTGTTGAAAAAGTATCTTTTCGTTTAACAAGGGCGAACCCCCGGCGAGGGTTCGCCCTCTTTTTTACCGTTTTACGGTCAAAAATTCACCCACTCCTGCGCTTATCGACCGGCAAAAGAGGAATTTCGCCGTCTGCGGACGGCGACAATGGCTATTCGCCCTTGACCTCAGTCGCTTTTTTATAAAAAAGCTCCGCAAAAAATTTTGTCGTCAGGTTTTGCGACAAGCAAAAAGTTGAAGAAAGAGGGTGGAAACGAACCACAATATCAACGTTTCTTACAAGACTTGTGGAAAAAGGTGCTCTGTCAAGCGAAAAACGTGGTAAGCAGTATTATTACAGTGCTCTTATTTCCAAGGAAGAATATACAAAATCGCAGACGGGAAATCTGATAAAAAGTCTTTTCGGAGGCTCGGTAAAGGCATTTGCCGCATCTCTTTTTGAAAGTGATGAGTTGTCCGATGACGACATCAGTGAACTGAAAGCAATTATCGGAAGCAAGGAGAAAAAATGATAGAAAACACATTTATATCATATGTCTGTGTTCGGTAACAATGTCGCTTATTGCATTACTTCTTACACTTACAAAACCGCTTACATCACGCTTTTTCAGCCCGAGATGGCACTACTTTGTCACGGCTTGTCTTGTACTTATGTTGCTTGTGCCTATTCGCATAAATCTGCCGGAAGCATCGGAAACTGAAGCCGTTAACACGGTGCCGTATCATGGTGAAACTTATACCCAAACAAAACCGGTAGAAATTACTGTTGCAGATGAAGCAATAGTACCAAACAGTCATTTAAACGTGATACATAAGTATACCGGTACACTTTCATATGTGTGGATTATGGTCGCATCAGTAAAACTTGTGTGGTTTGTTAGGATCGGTTGAGGATGAGTGCAAATATGCACTTCTGAAGGTGACTACATCACCGATTCTGCCTTCCTCCACAAGTGCCTTTGCTCGGAGAGTTGCAGGCAGATGACGGTTGTTGAACACCATTCCGCAGATTTTGTCCGACTTTTCCGCAAGTGCTGCAAGCTCATCTGCTTCTGCCGCAGAAATGCCGAGAGGCTTCTCACAAAGCAAGTGTTTGCCTGCAAGAACAGCCTTTTTTCACCTCGTCATAGTGGCAGATGTTAGGCGTGCAGATATCAATAACATCAATTTCGGGGTTATTAACCGCTTCATCAAAGGTAAGTGCATAATTTTCAAAGCCGAGAGCATCGGCATCCGCTCTTGCAGTTTCTTCATTTCTCGTAACCAGCGTATGAAGCTTAACCTCAAAGGGCATATTCTTATAGCAGTATTTAAGCAGCGATATGGAAGCCGAATGAGTCCTCCCCATTGAGCCTTTACCCACAACTGCAACATTTATTGTTTTCATAAATATTTCACTTTCGTATAGACATGAATTTGTATTTAAAAGTTAGTTTTACGCATGAAATTTTCAACTCTCAATTTTCCATTTTCAACTAAATAAACGGCCGTCTGTCAAGCACAACATGCAAAGGATACGTGCTTTCAAACTCACTCGGCAGAGCCGCCTGAAATTCAGCAAGACAGCAAACAGAGCCAAAGAGCATATGAAGGTCGTTGAACGTTTCATCTGTGTTTTCATCAACTGCTTCAAGATAGTCAATGTACTTCTTTGCAAACACTCTTATTCTGTCCTTAGCCTCGTAGAATCTGTGAGGAGTCTGACGGGTAGCACGGTTGAGGGCGAAAACCCAGTCAACCTCAATAAAGCCGCAAAGAGCTCCGAAATTAGGTCTGTCCCTGTAAATCTCGTTATCATACATATTTATAAGACAGTCAACAAGCTTATCGGGATATCTGTAAGGTCTTCTTGCGTGCTCGTGATTGAACATGTAGTGAAATGAGCCTGCCATAGAGGTAAAGGACGGAGTTGATTCCGGAGTATATATACAGCCTTTTCTCCACATACCTGTTTCAGGATCTGTTTCTTTCCAAAGCCAGTCAAAATACCAGTTCTGCCATTCTAAAGTAGCTTCTCCCGTGCAGGCAAACGCCGCATAAATACCGGCTCCCTGATGTGAGTTGTTCCAAGGGGATTTTATCCATTCAAGGCTTTCAAGAAGCTCATAAAGCCCCTCCTTTGTCTTGTACTTTTCAAAAGCATAAAAGGGATACAGAGGCTTTGCATCAAAAAGCTGAAGTGCTGCTGTCACGTGTGCTGTTGTATGAATTGCGTGGTGTGTAGGCTCGGAGAAAAGTCCTGTCTCGGGATTCTGGAAGGACTGCATTTCCTTAACTGCCGCCTGTCTTTTTGCGTAGTCTGTTTCAAACCGACCGATTGTGTAAAGAATGTTAGCCGCATCAGCACAGCCGTACTCGTTGCTGCCAAGATTTCGTGTGCCGTCCTTATTCTGCCATCTCCAACGGCAGTATTTACCTTCGTCAAGCTTGTGATCCAAAACCGATTTGTATACTTTTTCTATAAGTCCGTCTATATTTCTTGCTGTCATAACCGTTTCACCTTTCACATATTTGTATTTTCTTTAGTTTACCATACATTTTGAAAAATGAAAGAGTTTTTTGATATATTTATGCGTTTTTTTATTTTTATATATTGACAGGAGATTTTTTGTGTGCTATACTTATAATATACCTGTACACTAAAATTGTAGGAGGATGAAAATGGCACAGCATAAAAATTCTGTTTACAGAAAAATCAGCGAGGACATTGCAGATAAGATAAAAAAAGGCGAGTATACCGCAGGTGCAATGCTTGAGCCCGAAAGAAAGCTCATGGAAGCATACGGTGTTGAAAGAACAACAGTAAGACGTGCACTTGAGTTGCTCGTAAGCGAAGGGCTTATTGTAAAGAAGGCAGGACTTGGCACATTCGTTTCTGACGGTAAAAGTATACCGGTTGTCAAAAAAGAAGCTACCCAAAAGGTTGCTTCCGAAAAAACAAAACCTGCAAAAACAAGAGCGGCTCTCCCCTCTTGTGTCAAGCTCCAGAATGATTATGCATCTGCTGCGGCACAGATTTTCGCCTTTCTTTCGGAAAACGCCCACGACAAGGTTATTTGCATTTCCGAAAATGCTGTAAAACACGGTATTCTCTGCGGTGAGGCGGTAAAATACAAAATGTATGACGAGGATTTGTTTGTACTCAATGCCAAGAACAATGCCGATGATGTGTTTGTAACTCTCTGGAGAGGACTTCGCTCACCAAAGCCCACAGCAGTAATTGTTGAAAATGAAAATGCGGCAAGGCTTGTTATGACAACAGCAGAGCGTATGAGACTGTCCGTTCCGGAAGAGCTTTCTGTAATTGTTCTCACCAAGGATGGTCCATCCGATGCAGCAGGCTGTACTTATAAAAATGAAGAAAAGAATCTTATCAAGATGCTTAAATATACAGAAGACTCCGACCTGTGCGGCATAACAGTATTGAACCCTGCCGCTTTTGATGCAGGCTCCACCGCCGCAAAGGCAAACAAGGACAAGTCAGGAAGCGGCACAATCTCCTCCTTCCTGCTTTAAGAGGTAACATATGTCAGATATACTTAGTTTAATAAAGAAAAAAAGAATATTTTTCGATGGCTGTACGGGAACATATCTGCAAAGCAAAGGACTTGTACCCGGTGAAAAGCCCGAAATGTGGAACATCACAAAGCCGAAGGTCATCACCGAGCTTCACCGCAAGTATTTTGAGTGCGGATGCAACATAGTCAGCACAAATACTTTCGGCGTAAATCCCGCAAAGTTTGAGAACTACAAAGAAATAATATCGGCTGCCGTTGCCTGCGCAAACAAGGCAAGAGAAGGCTTATCCGAAAAATTTATTGCATTTGATATGGGACCCACAGGCAGACTTCTTGAGCCTTACGGCGATATGAAGTTTGAAGAATGTGTGGACCTTTACGCTGAAAACATAAGATGTGCCTCAAAGTGCGGAGTTGACCTTATCATCATTGAAACCATGAACGACGCCCTTGAAACAAAGGCGGCTGTTCTTGCGGCAAAGGAAAACTGCGACCTGCCTGTTTTCGTAACCAACGTTTACGACGGAAGCGGAAAGCTTATGACAGGTGCAGACCCGATTTCTATGATAGCTCTTCTTGAGGGACTTGGTGTTGATGCTCTCGGTATGAACTGTTCCTTCGGACCTGAGCAGATGCTTGGAATTATTGATGTTTTTGCAAAGTATGCCTCTGTTCCCGTAATTGTAAATCCCAACGCAGGACTTCCCGCTGTTGTAGACGGCAAAACCTGCTACGACCTCACTCCCGAAGAGTTTGCGGCAAAATCAAAGCTTCTTGCAGAGCGTGGTGCAACAATACTTGGCGGCTGTTGCGGAACAACGCCCGAATATATCGGAAAGATGATTGAGGCAGTAAAGGATGTGCCGTACAAGCTCCCCGAATACAAGAATTATACCATTGTCTCCTCATACACCCATGCTGTAGTTTCGAAAGAAAAGACGGTGCTTATCGGTGAGCGAATCAATCCAACCGGCAAATCAAAGCTAAAGGAAGCCATAAAGAACGAGGATATGGACTATATCCTCGGTGAAGGCTTGAAGCAGGCTGATTTTGTTGACGTTCTCGACGTCAATATGGGTGTTCCCGGCATTGATGAGCCTTATATGATGGAAAAGACGGTAAAAGCTCTTCAGGCTGTAACCGACCTGCCTTTGCAGATTGACTCATCAAATCCGGACGCAATTGAAAGTGCAATGCGTATCTACGCAGGCAAGCCAATGGTAAACTCGGTGAACGGCAAACAGGAAAGTTTGGACAGCGTTCTGCCTCTTGTTAAAAAATACGGCGGTGTACTTATCGCCCTTACCCTTGATGAAAACGGCATTCCCGACACGGCGGACGGCAGAGTTGCCATTGCAAAGCGTATCATCACCGAAGCGGCAAAATACGGTATCGGCGTAAAGGATATTGTTGTAGATCCTCTCGCTCTCACAGTGTCCTCCGACAAGGACAGTGCACTTGTAACATTAAAGGCAATAGAAGCTCTTCACGGTATGGGAATCCGCACAAGTCTCGGCGTTTCAAATATTTCCTTCGGACTTCCCCAAAGAGAGCTGATAAACCAGACCTTCTTTACTCTTGCCATGGAAAAGGGACTTGATTTTGCCATTATGAATCCTTTTTCAAGGGGCATGATGAATTCCTACCACACCTTCAACACCCTTCACGGACTTGATGAGGCTTGTGCCGACTATATCGCCTACGCAAGCAGTTTTAAAAGTGCCGCAGACAGCGTTTCGCAAAAAGCCTCTGCAGTACCGTCGTCTCAAGATGCAGAAAGCCTTGAAAACGCTGTAATAAAGGGACTTAAGGACAAGGCCGAAGCTCTTTGTGCCAAGGCTCTTGAAAACACAGAGCCTCTCGAAGTCATCAACACCATGATTGTGCCTGCCTTAAACAGAATCGGTGAGGATTTTGAAAAAGGTAAGGCGTTTTTGCCCCAGCTTCTTATGAGTGCAGATGCGGCATCGGCAGCATTTGAAAAGGTCAAGGCAAAAATCGGAAGCGGAAATGCAGATGACGGCAAAAAAATCGTGCTTGCCACTGTCAAGGGCGACATTCACGACATCGGCAAGAATATTGTCAGGGTGCTTCTTGAAAGCTACGGCTTTACGGTAATCGACATTGGAAGAGATGTCAAGCCGGAGGATGTTGTAAAAGCGGCAAAGGAAAGCGGATGTACCCTTGTGGGCTTAAGTGCACTTATGACAACCACCGTTCCCGCAATGGAAGAAACTATAAAGCTTTTAAGAGCTGAACTCCCCAAAATAAAGGTTATGGTGGGCGGTGCGGTACTCAATGCAGAGTACGCAAAGGAAATAGGTGCGGACTTCTACGGCAAGGATGCTATGGAAGCGGTTAAAATTGCAAAAAGCTGTTATGAAAAGTAATTTTAAACTTATATAATGTAAAAACGGTGCAACCGAGTGGTTGCACCGTCAGCCCGCTGACAAACCCCGTCAGCGGGCATTTAATTTTGCAAAAAGAGAGGAAATATGATATAATATAAGCATAAAAGTCAAGGAGAGACGAAGATGCTAGTAACAGGACAGAACAGACAAAGAAAAATGGAATATGTATTGATAGATGACTTAATGCCGCAAGACCATTTGCTCAGAAAAATAGATAAATACATAGATTTTTCGTTTATCAATGAAATTTGCCGTCCGTATTACTGCAAAGATAA
>QAKH01000092.1 GCA_003343885.1 Clostridiales bacterium
CCGACTTCCATAACAACGTCGGAATACATCTGAATAAATCTTCTGTAGCAGTCGTAAGCCCATCTGGGGTTGCCGGACTTCTTAGCCATAACCTCTACAACTTCTTCGTTAAGACCGAGGTTAAGAATGGTGTCCATCATACCGGGCATAGATGCTCTTGCGCCGGAACGAACGGAAACGAGAAGAGGATTTTCGAGATCGCCGAACTTCTTGCCGGTAATAGCTTCCATCTTGTCGATGTATTCCATTATCTGAGCCTGAATTTCATCATTGATCTTTCTGCCGTCTTCATAGTACTGTGTGCAGGCTTCAGTGGAAATGGTGAAACCCTGAGGAACAGGAAGACCGAGACCGGTCATTTCTGCAAGGTTTGCGCCCTTACCGCCGAGAAGCTCACGCATGTTAGCGTTGCCTTCGCTGAAAAGGTAAACGTACTTTTTGCTCATTTGAAATGAACCTCCTGAATTTTATATATTTATACTGTCGCACATGGTATTATACCACCCTTTTTTCATATTTTCCACCATTTTCCGCAAGAATATGTTTTTTTTACAAAGTGTTCAAAAATCGACGTCCAAACGTCGTGTTTCATGGAAAGTTTGTTTCCTAATATGATAAAAAGCGAAGGAGCTGTGTGCGTAACCCAAGATTGTACGGCAAATAAAGACAGGAACAGGTAAAAAGCAATAAAAAACGTCACAAAATTAAAAATTTGCTCTGACAAATCCATTCAACAATTTTGAATTAAGCGGCTGCAAATGGAAATACTCACTATAAAGACAAAACATAGGGAGGATTTAAAATGGCAGTACGCGGCGGAAAAGTTGAAATATGCGGAGTGAATACATCGGCTTTGAAGGTTTTGACTTCAAAAGAAAAAGAGGAGCTGTTAATTAAAGCGGGAAAAGGGGATAAAAAGGCAAGAGAAGAGCTGATTGCCGGAAATCTCAAGCTTGTTTTAAGCGTTATCAGGCGGTTCAGCTCAAGAGGAGAAAATCCCGACGACCTGTTTCAGGTGGGCTGTATAGGACTGATAAAGGCAATTGATAATTTTGACATGTCGCATAACGTAAAATTCAGCACATACGCAGTCCCTATGATAATAGGAGAATTAAGACGATACCTCAGAGACAATACACCAATCCGCGTAAGCCGTTCGGTAAGGGATCTTGCATATAAGGCGCTCACTGCAAAAGACCAGCTTGCCGCCAAACTTTCAAGAGATCCGAGCATTGAGGAGATAGCAAAGGAGGTCGGCGTGCCGAAAGAGGATGTGGCGCTTGCGCTTGACGCCATTGCGGATCCGGTTTCCCTGTACGACCCGGTATACTCGGAAAACGGTGACTCCGTTTACGTTATGGACAAGGTATGCGACAGCGAGAATACAGATGACAGCTGGCTTGAAAGCATAGCCATATCGCAGGCAATCGACAAGCTTTCGCCCAGAGAAAAACGTATAATACTCATGCGCTTTTTCCAGGGAAGAACACAAATGGAGGTAGCAAAAGAAATTTCAATAAGTCAGGCTCAGGTGTCACGTCTTGAAAAAGGAGCGCTTGACAGAATAAAAAAAGACTTAAGGTAACCCCGCTTACGGAACAAAAACGACTTTTGAGGGTGCAGGTGAACGGCATGGAAAAAGAAAAAGCAACTGCTGACGATAATATTTTTTCTCATGGCAAAAACTCCGGCGACAACCGGGAATTTCGCATCGGCAGAAGCGGTGGTTTGTTGAATGATGAAGACGGTGGCGGAGAAACCGGAAAAAAAGAGCTGAAAAACAAAGCACTGTACCGGGCGCTTGCCAAGACGCTCGGAATAAGCCTTCTCATTTCGCTTGTCAGCGGCAGGTACGGTGCTTTTGCCGGAGTTTTGACAGGTATCGGTTTTGTTTTACCTGTTGTTCTGCATTGTGATGGCATGAACACTGCGCAAACGATAAAAAGCAGTATAAAATATGGAGCACCGGCAGCTCTGACAGGAATACTCATCATGCTTGTTTTTTCAATCGACGGTATATATTTTCTGCCGCTGTGCGCCTTGACAGGCGTAGCCTGCGCCACGGCTTATTGTATGGCTTCAAAAAAAATCCCGCAAAAATACTCGGGATTAATAAAAGGTTTCCTGCTGATATTTGTTTTTATGCTCTGCTTTTCCTTGTTTTAGTTGTGTTTTAGTTGTTTTAGCTTTTCAATGCCATAAAACGACATAAAACACTCTTGAAAATAGGCCGGACTCGTGGTATAATCAAAATATAACAGCATGGGGAGGATTCTTTTTGATAACAGATAAGAGCAGTATTAAAGCCCTCACTTTGTTGGTGGTTTCGCAAATGAACCATGACGTAAACCCTGATATTCTCATGTCGGCAATGCTGGAAGCCGACTGTGCGGCGCTGTCCGACCTTGTAGACGTAATTGAAGAGTTGGTTGCCGACGAACTTTTGACGCTGACAGCAACTCAGTCAGGGGCAAAAAAATGCAGTGTTTCGGATAAAGGCATGAGTATAATGCCTGAACTTGCGGATTTTCTTCCGGACGGTATCCGCCAGGCGGCAATAAGAAATGTAATAAGAGCCTATGAATCAATAGCAGGTCTTGCGGACTATTCCTCACACGTGGAAAAAGCTGATGACGGAGGATACTTCCTTGTTTGTACCGAGGAAAAGTCCGGAAAAAACACAGTGGAAGTACGCATGTATTTTCCGACAGAAAAGGAAACGCTTGCGGCTCAGCGTGTTTTTGAACAGCGTCCGGCAGCTGTAATTGACGGAGTAAGAGCGGTTCTGACAGGAAATGCGGATTTACTGATGTGAGATAGAGAGATAGATGGAGAACAGTAAGAAAACCAAGATAAAGAGCGAGTTTTCGGGGAATGAAAAAATAAAAATTTCCAAAGCAATACTTGTCGAGGGAAAATACGACAAAATAAGACTTGAGCGGTTGGTTGACGCACATATTTTCACTACCGACGGCTTCGGAGTTTTCTCAGCGTCCGAAAAGAGTGCGCTTTTGAGAAGAATTGCGGAAACTAAAGGCCTTATTGTGCTCACCGACAGTGATCCGGCAGGATTTGTAATAAGGAACAAGTTAAAAGGCATGCTGCCAAAAGAAAACGTGATACATATCTACGCTCCGGTACGAGCCGGAAAGGAATCAAGAAAAAGCAAGCCGTCAAAAGCCGGAATTTTGGGCGTTGAGGGACTTGATAACGAGATTTTGGCGTCTCTGTTTGAAAAAGCCGGAGTTATCGATAATCAAGATGATCAGGATCGTGATAATAAAGATAATCCAGAAAATCAAGCCGGAAGCAAAGATAAAAAAATGAATTATGATGTAAATCGCGGTTCGCAGGCTGAAAAACGCTTTTATAAAAAATCGGATCTGTATGCCGCAGGCCTTTGCGGCGGAAGTGACAGCGCATCGAAACGCGAAAAATTCTGCCGTGACAACGACCTTCCTCCGCATATGACGCCGAACGCTCTTCTTGAGGCTGTAAATTTGCTGAATATTCCGATTGATATCACTGATATTACCGATATTACAGATAATACTGATTAGCGTGTAAACAAATTGACTTTGATTTTAAATACATAAACCTAAAAAACGCACTCGTTTGCATACCACAAACGGAAGCGCTTAAACTCGTAGAAATATCAAAAAAACGAGTTCTTTTGTCCCGCTTTTCTTCGAAAGAAAAGCGGGCGCGGTCGAGCGTGCGCAGCCCTCGTCGCCCTCAGCAGAGGGCGAAATACCTTTTTGGTGCGAAAAGCGCAGGAAAAAGTGAATTTTTAAGCCGCCTTGAGGCTTAAAAAGAGGGAAAACCCTCGCCGGGGGTTTTCCCTTAAAAGTTGCAATTATTTTTTTAACATTTTGAACCGCACACCCGTAGCCGGTCGGGTGTGCGGTTTTTGCTTGTGAAAGCGGCAGATGTCTTTTTTTAAATTGTTTGCAAAGAAAGTTCAGAAAGATAAGAGATGAGGGCGCGTCTGGTTACAATGCCGCAAAGACAATTTCTGTCGTCAACAACAGGGACATAGTTTTGTTCAAGAGAAACGGCGATAAGCTCTGATATGGGAGCGAATATGTGCACCGGCCGGCAGAAATTCTTTCGGAAGATATCGCTTATTTTGTATTTCTCATGAAATTTAAGATCAGTACTTCCTGTTGATAATATGTGCCTCAAAAAATCACCTTCGCTGACACTGCCTAAATACACCTCATCCTTGTCAAGAACCGGAACCGATGTGTACCCGTTGTGGCGCATTTTTTCAAGACCTTGACGAACAGTGTCGTCGGCATGTACTAAAGCTATTGATATTTTCGGAATCATAATTTTTGCAATATTGACAAGTGAATCGTTCACCATTGTTTGTTCTTTCATAAAATCACTCCAGAGCTGTTTTACTGTGATAATTTTAGCATCTTAAGGTGAGAGAATCAACCGGTAATATGTGAAACATATGTGAAGCAAAGAGAACGTTATGTGAATTTTAATTTTTTGCACTGTTATTCTTTTTGGGGAAACATGCACTTTTTGCATATTCTGTCGGAGAAAAGCCGTAGTGTTTGCGGAAAAGCCTGTTAAACGAGCACGGAGTGCCAAATCCGCAGTGATAGGATATGTCGGTCATGTTCATATCCGTTTTTATTATAAGCTCCTTTGCTCTGTCAAGACGATAAGCGGTAAGGTAAGAAAAGAAAGTCATACCGGTGATTTTTTTGAAAACATGAGAGAAATAGTATTTGGAGAAATTGCAGTAGTCGGAAACCTGCTCAAGAGATACAGCATGGGTGTAGTTTTCGGCAGTATACTTCTCGACAAGTCCCAAAAGCTTCATGCTCTCGGAAATAAATTCCGACTGCTTGGTTGTAATTCTCTTAAATCCGATTTCTCTTACAATGTCGGTACATACGGCGTATACAAGGGAATTTACCGCATACTCAAATCCCGTGTTTTTTTGCTCATGCTCTTTTTGTATATTTTCAATGGCAGACAGCAATTTCACGTACACAGCATCTTTCGCAGTTATAATATTTTTATTCAATCGCACCGATGAAAGCGATGTGAATCCGCATGAGCTGTCCGACTCTGCAATCTTTGCTTTCATGATAAATATGCGGTTGTCCGCTTTGCTTACAAAGCCGTGAAGCTCTCCCGGCATAAATACGCATATGTCGCCGCTTAAAGCTCTTTTCATGAAGTTTTCACCAATAACTGTCGTTTCGCCGGAGCGGACAAAGGCAATTTCCAACTCGTCGTGCACATGTACGACATAACTCAGATTGACGTTGTCCGGTTATATGTACGGATACGCTTTCTGCGCCTTGTGTATGTCCTCAAAATATATGTTTTCCAAAACTTCTCACCTCTTTTTGAGATTTTACACCGAAAAACAGAAAAAAGCAATATGTGTCGCAAAATAAACAATATGTGTGTTTACATATGAGAGGTGTAATGGTAGTATAGTGTTGAGTAAGCTATATGCTTAAAAAAGAAAGGAGCAACCGAGCTACGACTGCGTGAACATCCTTGAACGTGCCGGAGCGGATATCTCTGAAATGGTTATATGCGGCGGGGGAGCGAAAAGCATGTTTTGGCGGCAGATGATTGCCGACGTGTACGGCGTGAACGTGAAAAGCGCCGAATGCGGCGAGGGACCTGCATACGGTGCGGCGGCGCTCGGAGCCGTAGCGTGCGGAGCTTTTTCCACGGTTGAAAGCGTTTGCGAAAAATGGATAAGGTTTTCCTCTGTCACCGAAAGCGATAAATCGGCGCACGGACAATACATTAAAATGTACGAGCTTTACTCAAAGCTTTACCCGTCGCTTAAAGATGTTTTCCCGGTGCTTGGAAAGGTTGGAAAATAAGCATTTTGAAATTCTGATACGTGTAAAACCTCAAAAAAACGGCTCCCGATAGAAAACGTCGGAAGCCGTTATACTTTTGTATGCGAAATAGAAAAAACGAAGTTTATTCTTTATATAACTCCATAGAAAGAGCAATTTTTTGAGATTCTCCCTCACGATATCTCTATCCACCGAATCATCAAAATTTTTATATAAATTGGTATTATACACTTGCGGCATTGAACTAACTTTGTACGGCTGTATTTTCGCCTAATGAAAACAGTATTTTTCATATGTGACTATATCTTTCATCGATATTTCATGTTTCTTTTCCATTTTTGACGTCAATCTGTATTACTCCGCATATTTATTAGATATGCGGAAATCATGTGAATTGCTTTTTCAAATGGTTTAGCGCCGTTAATGATAAAATCTGCCTGCCATCTTGAAGGTTCAACATACTCATCGTGTCTGAAACGAACCAGATTCAGATATACATCCGTTATTTGCTCAAATGTCTGTCCCCACTGCATATTACGCTTAATTCTGCGTACTATTCTTTCATCTGCACGACAATCAATGAAAATTTTTATATCACATAATTCACGTATATTTGAATCATATAAAGTCATAAGTCCCTCTGCAATGAGCACAGTGTATTCCCGGCTTTCGGAGATTTTCCGAAGATCATCACAAAATCGCTCAAGTTCCATCGATTGCGGATGATTATCATCCATATAACATTTACCGTTAAGCGGTGAAATAGAACACAGCCTGTCTTTTTCAGCTTTAAAATAGTTATCCATATGCATAACATATATGCTGTTTTCAGGCAAAATTTGTTTTAATTCATTTTCAAGATTTGCGGAAAAAGTGCTTTTCCCTGAGGCGCTTCCTCCCGCAATTCCCACTACGATTGTTTTTTTCATTTTACAGCGTTCCTTTCCGCAAATCAAAAAAATATCATAAAACTTAATATAACATGTAGAACTTTAGTAACCACTAACCAAGCATCTTATTAACTAATTGTATAATTACTCTGTCAGGTATTTATGCGCTTTTTTCAGAAGTTCCGGGATATATAAGTGTTGAGGACATACCCTCATACACTTTCCGCAGGCAACACACGCCGAAGCGTCCTTGTTTTCCTTTATGAGTCCCGGATATTGCCGGCTTTTTGTTTTGTACATGAATGATTCGTTCCACATTGCAAATACTTTCGGAATTTCCACTCCCATAGGACACGGCATGCAGTACGCACACCCGGTGCAGTCAACCTGTATGCGTGCCCGGAACATTTCACGCACCTTGTCGATTATTTTTAATTCATCGTCAGACATGCAGCCCGGCTCAACATTTTCAAAAATGCGAAGATTGTCGGCAGTCTGCTCTAAATTCGTAACGCCCGAAAGAATGGTCGCAACCTCCGGAAAACTTCCTATCCACCGGAACGCCCATTCGACAGGACTGCGGTGTTCACCGTATGAGTCAAAAACTTCTTTAATCTCCTCAGGAACAGACGCGAGCTTTCCGCCTAAAAGTCCTTCCATTACAACTACGGGTATGCCTTTCTCGCCGGCAAGCTTGAGGCCTTTTATTCCGGCCTGATTTTCTATATCCATGTAGTTAAACTGTATCTGGCACATATCCCAGTCGTAAGCGTTAAGTATTTCCTCGAAGACAGCATAGTCGTCGTGAAAGGAGAAACATGCGTATTTAATTTTTCCGCTCGCTTTAAGGTCGGTCAGAAACTCACGTACTCCGAGATCACGCATTTTGTTCCAGTTGTCCTTGTTCAGCGAGTGAACAAGATAAAAGTCTATGTAATCTGTGCCGAGATTTTCAAGCTGTTTGTCGAAAAGCTTGTACATATCCTCTTTGCTGTTGCACGCCCATGTCGGAAGCTTTGTTGCAAGATATACCTTTTCACGGTAACCGTCCTTGAGCGCCTTTCCAACGTATACCTCGTTGAGCCCGTTCGAGTACACATATGCAGTGTCGACATAGTTTACACCGCCGTCAATAGCGGCACGGATAATCGGTGTTGAAATGCTTTCGTCAACTATCTGTGAGCCGTCGGGCGCCTTTGTCATCGGAAATCTCATACAGCCGAGACCGAAAGCTGAAATTTTAATTCCAAGCTTTCCCGCTTCTCTCATTTTCATAAAACCACCCTTTCTTTTTGACCATTATAATCTATTTCGCTATGCAACAATAGGTGGAATTTGAAAACTTTTGAAAAAAATATAAATTCTATTGAATTTACTGATTTAGTAGTTTATAATCTGTTTGTAAAACAGTGAACAAACATCAATATAGGTTAAGGAGTACTGCCGTTTTCCTTTGATAGATAGTTCAGAAAAGAGGCGATAGGAGCGATGACTTTTTCACCAGCACGTAATATGTCAACTTCAGGCAGCCCCTGTGTGCTGAATGATAAACTGTTCTGCTTTGCGCAAACTTATAACGGCAATGCTTTCCCGGTTTATAATTTAGTGCCCAGTGAGGTTAAGTATTGTCATCCGTGACAGTCCTGATGACGTAATAAAATTAATTTTATCATAGAAAAAAGAAAGGGAGATAATGATGAGCGCAATGTTTCCGAGAACGACGGTAGGCGGAATATCCGTCTCAAGAATGATTATAGGAACAAACTGGATGGCGGGCTGGAGCCACACTTCAAACGCCGCAGACCAAATGATAAAAGAACACCACTCAACTACAAAGACGCTTAATCCCATGCTTGAAACTTTTGTAAACGCCGGAGTTGACACTATTATGGGTAACTTTTCACTAACTCCGACAATATTAAGAGCCGTACGTGAAACCGAGCAGAAACTCGGCAAAAAAATAATAATGATAGAAACGCCGTCCATAAACGTCGAGGACTCTGCGGCGGGCAGAAAAGAGGCAAAAGAAAAAATACATCTTGCCAAAACAATGGGCGCTGATTTTTGCCTTATACATCACGCAAGCGCTGAACTGCTTGTAAATAAGGAAAAGCAGGAAATACGCCGTATAGACGACTATACCGCCATGATAAGGGACGAGGGCATGATCCCGGGACTTTCCGCACATATGCCGGAGCTTGTTTTGTACAGCGACTTAAACGGGTATGATGTGGAAACGTATATACAGATATATAACTGCATGGGATTTCTTATGCAGGTAGAAATAGAATCCGTAAACAGGATAATCAGAAACGCGAAAAAGCCTGTAATGACTATAAAGCCTATGGCGGCAGGCCGCTGCACTCCGTTTGTCGGACTTAATTTCTCGTGGGCAACACTCAGAGACTGCGATATGGTAACCGTGGGATGCTTTGATGAGAGAGAAGCGGCTGAAGACATTGAAATTTCTCTTGCCGCTCTTGAAAGACGTACGGTAAACCTTGCCGGAAGAAGCAGTCCTGTTCAGAATCAGGCGGTTTTGGACAAAAAATAAGAATTATGCAAAATCGTGTGCGTGCGGCTTAAAAAGTGCGTAAAGGTACTTTTAAGCCATAGCATAAGACACTCAGATGAAATTTATTTTGGAGAGTTGAAAATATGAAGCCTAAAGTATATTTTACTAACGTAATCACACCTGAAAAGGTGGTTGAAATGTATGAGATGTTGGGGAAAAAGCTTAGTGGCAGCGTAGCTGTAAAGCTGCATTCCGGAGAAGTAGGAAATCAGAATTTTTTAAAGCCTGATTTTTGGAAGCCGGTAATAAAAGCAGTCGGCGGAAGAGTATGTGAGTGCAATACAGCCTATGATGGCGAGCGCAACACAACAGCAAAACACCGTATAACGCTTGAAAAACACGGCTGGAGCAAGAGCTTTGACGTGGACCTTATGGACGCCGAAGGACCTGATATGGTTCTTGATATTCCGAACGGCAAGGTGATAAGGAAGAACTATGTCGGCAAGAATCTCACAAATTATGACTCGATGCTGGTTCTTTCGCATTTTAAAGGTCACCCGATGGGCGGATACGGCGGAGCGCTCAAACAGCTCTCCATCGGAATAGCGTCGTCGTTCGGAAAGGCGTATATCCATGGGGCAGGGGAGCCGGAAAAAATATGGACTGCCGAACACGATAAATTCCTTGAGTCAATGGCGGACGCGGCAAAGTCGGTTGTGGATTATTTCGGCGGCAATATAGCTTATATCAACGTAATGAAAAACATGTCCGTGGACTGCGACTGCTGCGCCGTGGCTGAAGATCCGTGCATGAAAGATATAGGTATTCTCGCATCTGTCGATCCGGTTGCGATAGACAGAGCCTGCCTTGACTTGGTGTATGCCGCAACGGATGATCCCGGAAGAGATCACTTGATTGAGCGTATTGAATCAAGAAACGGCGCCCACACCATTGAAGCCGCCGAAAAGCTCGGATGCGGAACTGCGCAGTATGAGCTTGTACGTGTATGAGTCAAACAGAGGGTAAAGCTTATCAGTATATAAAAACAGCAAAATAATAAATAATAAAATGAGTGCCGCACGGATAAACCGTGCGGCTTTGCTGTTATATAGGTCAGAAGACAACCCGAAAAAGGCAAAAAACGCTAAATTTGTTTTCTTACAATGCTGTATTCGTCGTAAGGCTTGAAATAAGGGCAGTTATTGAACTTTCCCTTAAGAAAATGGAGCATTTCGTCTTCATCAAGAGACATCTTGCAAATGCAAAGACCGGTGTCATCATCTTCCTGGTAGTAGGCGCAATAGTCGCAGCTTGTAGCGGAAGTTTTACCTGCCATAAGCTTCTCCCCCTTTTCTCAAACGTAGCTTCTGTCTACTGTAATCACGGCAAAATAGCGTTCGTCAAAGCTTTCGAGATAATTTCGGATTGTCTTCTTTATCTCTTCATCGGAAACCTTGACCTCGTATGGAATCAGAATATCAAAGATAATGTTCGTGTGGGTTGTACCGCGTACTGTCCTGAAATCGTGAATAGAAGCCGCGGGGCTGATGTTTTCCTTAACAAAATCAGATACTACTTCTTTCAGCTGAATAGTGTATTCGTCGTCAGAAGCAATCGGGTCCATGTGAATGACAGCACTGCAGCCTAATTTTTCTGCCAAATATTTTTCAATGTTGTCAATAACGTCGTGTGTTTCGAGCAAATCAGCATTTTTGTCAACCTCGGCATGAAGAGAAACCATAACTCTGCCGGGACCGTAGTCGTGTACGATTAAATCATGTATTCCCTTAACCTGCGGATAAGAACTTACAATATCACGTATTTCCTTCACAAATTCAGCGGACGGCGGCTGTCCCAAAAGCGGACTGATTGTTTCTTTTGCCGCGTTAAAACCGGTATACAGAATGAAAAATGCCACGGCAAGACCGCAGTATCCGTCAATCTGAAGATTGGTGAAAGAAGATATAATCATAGTGATGAATACAACGGACGTTGCAAGTACGTCGGAAATACTGTCAGCGGCGGTAGCTTTCATGGAAGCTGAATTTATTTTTTTGCCGATAGAACGGTTGTAAAATGACATGTAGAGCTTGACGCAAATTGAGACAGCAAGAATTACGAACGTGAGAGCGCTTGTTTCAACCGCCTCAGGTGAAAGAATCTTTGAAAAAGAGTCTTTTGCAAGCTCAACGCCCATAAGCAGTATAATGAGAGATACGATTAGCCCCGAAATATACTCAAATCTGCCGTGACCGAACGGATGATCCTTGTCCGGCTTTTGTGAGGCAAGCTTGAATCCGATCAGTGAAATAACCGATGAACCGGCGTCGGAAAGATTGTTGAAAGCGTCGGCAGTAACCGCGACAGAACCGCTTATAAGACCTGCGAAAAATTTTATTGCGAAAAGAAAGATGTTTAGCACAATGCCTGTAATTCCGCACAGAATACCGTAAGACGTGCGAACTGCGGCAGCGGAAAAATCAAGGCGATCCTTGATGAATAACTTACTCAGAATGCTTATCATTAAAATATTACCTCTGGTTTATGCTTTATACTGTATAACCGAGTGCGGCAAACATGAATTTGTGACCTTCGTCGGTGTCGCTTACAGTGTGACCGCCGTCCCATACATTAAATTTAACATTGCCGGCGACGCCGCAAGCCTCGTAATAAGGCGCAAGATAAGAAAATTCAGCTTCCGCATTTTTATAGTCGAAAACTTTGTCCTGCGTACCTACGTCAATATATAAATGCCTTGGTGCGCACAATGCCCCGACAAGCGCGTCGGTGAAAGTGTTGCCCGAATTAAAAAATACAAGATCCTCCATAATGGTCGGCTCTGATCTGTCGTTAAAGCATCCGCATGTGTAGCCCGCCTTTATGCGAGTGTCAGCGGCCATGGTGTACATGGTGTACATTCCGCCGTACGAAAGACCGTGCATGGCGATTTTTTCAGGATCTTGCTTACAGTTATACGACTGCTTTGAAAAGTTAAAAGTTCAAATGTTCAAATGTTATTAATCAAACCGGCTGCTTAGCTGATACGTTTTCCTTGCGAGCGTTTGAAAGCATAAGCTTTATGCGGTTTTCCTGGTTTATTTTTGTCGCTCCGGCGTCATAGTCGATAGCGACAATGTTTGAATCGGGATAGCGTTCCTTCAAAGGACGCATCATGCCTTTTCCGACTATGTGATTTGGCAGACAGCCGAAAGGCTGGGCACATACAATATTGTTGACGCCCTCTTCAATAAGCTCTGCCATTTCTGCCGTAAGCAGCCAGCCTTCGCCCATCTTTGCCCCGTGACTTATAAGACCGTTTGCAAGCTCTATGACGTGTCCGAAAGGTGTCGGCGGATCAAATGAGCTTTCCGAGCGTATGATATTTATCATATCTTTTTGTTTCTTTTCAAAAAACTTCAGAGCAAGGTTAAATACAAAGCCCTTTCCTTTTTTCATACCTAAAAGTTTGGCGTCCGAAACAGAGTTGTAACAGGAAAACATGCAAAAGTCCAAAAGCCCCGGCATAACGACCTCGGCATTCTCAGAGAGAAGAAACTTTTCAAGTTCATTGTTGCCTAAAGGAGAGAATTTTACAAATATCTCTCCGACTATTCCTACTCGTACTTTGCGTTCTCCGATCTTTTCAATATCGGAAAAGTCACGTACAATCTCTGAATAAAATTTTTTGACCGCGGAATATTTCAATTTTCCGTCACGCGCCATATCTCCGGTAAGCTTTTCTACCCAGTGTTCACACAATTTTTCTGTGTCGCCGGGATTTTTCTCATAAGGCATACACTGATTTTTCAACAGCATAAGCAAATCCCCAAGCATTACTGCGTACAAAAGTCTTCGCACAAGCGGCACGGTAAGCTTGAATGCACTGTCCTTTTCAAGACCGGCAAAATTCAGTGAAATAACCGGTATGTGACCATATCCGGCTTTTTTTAAAGCCTTGCGCAGAAGAAATATGTAGTTGGAAGCACGGCATCCGCCGCCTGTCTGCGTTATCATGAGAGCAAGCTTGTTAGTATCGTACTTTCCGCTCTCGATTGCCGAAAGCATCTGTCCTATGACCAAAAGCGCCGGATAGCATGTGTCGTTGTGTACATATTTAAGTCCGTATTCTATGACGCTGGAATCATAATTTTCAAGCAGTATTGCGTTATAGCCAAAGGAGCGAAGAATTCCGGTCATGATTTTAAAGTGCATCGGGAGCATTGTGGGAACAAGAATAGTGTAGTCCTTCATGCTTTCGGTGAAAACGGTATGTCCGTTGTCATTTTCTGCGGTACCGCACGCCGTGCATGATGAACCGACCTTGCCGCACTCTGCGCACGAGCTGCAGTTTTGTTTGTCCGTCATTTTCCGGCACTCCTTTCCTCTATGGCGCCGATAAGACTGCGAAGCCTGATTTTTACTGCGCCGAGATTTGTAATTTCATCAATTTTTATCTGAGTGTAAAGCTTTCCGTTGCGTTCAAGAATATCCTTGACCTCATCGGTGGTTATGGCGTCAAGGCCGCATCCGAAAGAAACTAACTGAACAAGCTCCACATCGTCGTTTTCCACAGCAAACTGAGCGGCGTTATATAGTCTTGAGTGATAAGTCCACTGATTGAGCACGCCTACCTTCGGACGATCTTTTGCAAGATGCCAAACGCTGTCCTCGCTTACAACCACAAACCCAAGCGAACGGCAAAGCTTGTCTATTCCGTGACCTATCTCAGGATCGGCGTGATACGGCCTGCCAGCGAGAATAAGTATTCGTTTGGACGAAGCTCTTGCGTAAGCTACCGCAGCCTCTCCCTGTCGTCTTATCTCGCTCATGTATTTTTCATACTTGTCATAGCCGGTCTGAACAGCTTTTTTTACGTCCGAACGGGAAAAAGAATAACCGTTTTCGGCAAGATATTTGTGAAGATGTATCACAAACTGTTTCCTGTCGGTAATATTGAGATACGGATACAAGAACTTTATGTTTTTAAGCTCGTCAATATTTCCGTGCAGAAGCTCCGAGTAGTAGGCAACAACAGGGCAGTTGTAGTGGTTGTCAGAAACGCCCTCGTCAATATTGTAGCTGACGCATGGATAAAATATGGCATCAACGCCTTTTTCAAGCAGTTCTGCAATATGTCCGTGCATGAGTTTTGCAGGATAGCATGCCGTGTCAGACGGTATGCTCTGTTGTCCTTTTATGTATGTCGCACGCGTAGACTCCGACGAAACGACAACGTCAAAGCCGAGAGATGTAAAAATTCCGTGCCATAATGGCAGCAGCTCATACATTCCTAACGCCATCGGCAAGCCTATCGTTCCGGGATTTCCTGCGCCGCGGGTATTTTCAGCATTTGCCGGGTGTTCGGAAGCAATACGGGCAAGTTCGTTTCTCTTAAATTCATGAAGATCCGGAACATTGCCTGTCGTGTCTTTTAATCCAAGTCCTTTTTCACACTTGTTGCCGGATATGAACTTAGCTCCGGAAGAGAAGGTGTTTACGGTTAAATGGCATGCGTTCGTACAGCCGTGACATGTAGCTGATGATGTTTTGTGATAGAATTTTTTCAAATCTTCGGGAGAAATGATAGTTGAAGAAGGCTTTTCAACGCTCTTAGCGTACAAAGCCGCTCCGAACGCTCCCATAAGTCCTGAAATTTCCGGACGGATAACATTGTGTCCGAGTTCACGCTCAAAACTGCGCAGTACCGCATTGTTAAGAAACGTTCCGCCCTGAACCACAATATTTTCTCCGAGTTCTTTCGCACTGCTTGCGCGAATAACCTTGTAAATGGCATTTCTGACAACGCTTAACGAAAGTCCGGCAGAAATATCGCACACTCCGGCGCCGTCCTTTTGTGCCTGTTTAACAGACGAATTCATGAAAACCGTGCAGCGAGTGCCGAGTGAAACCGGATGCTTTGCCAAAAGACCGAGTTTGCTGAACTCGGCAATATCGTAACCCATCGATTTTGCAAAGGTTTCGATAAACGAACCGCATCCGGATGAGCAAGCTTCGTTAAGCATAATGCTGTCTATGACGCCTGATCTGACTTTAAAACACTTTATATCCTGACCGCCTATGTCAAGGATAAAATCGACATTCGGGTTAAAATGCTTTGCGGCTTTAAGATGGGCAAGCGTTTCAACCAAACCGAAATCTATTCCGAAAGCATTTTTTATCAAATCCTCACCGTAACCGGTGACGGCGCTTGAAGCAATAGTCACCCTGCCGCCTGAAAGCTCATATATTTTCTCGAGTTGAGCACGAACAATTTCCACCGGGTTTCCCTTGCTTGAATCGTAGTAATCATAAAGAAGCCTGTTTTCGCCGTCAATAAGAGCAAGCTTGGTAGTCGTACTGCCGCAGTCAATTCCGAGATATGCCTTTCCGGAAAAAGTGCTGAGATCTGCTCGTTTAACGTCCGCACGGTTGTGACGGGCAATAAATTCTTCAAGTTCTTCATTGTTTTCAAACAGCGCAGGCTCTGTTCCTATACCCGACAGCGAAGACTTCGACTCACTGAGCAGGCGGCACAGACTGTCAAAATCAAACTGCTTGTCAAGTCCGGAAGCGTAAAGCGCCGCACCATATGATACGGAAAAACGCGCGTAATCAGGAAAAACAGCGTGCGCTTCGTCCAAACCAAGCGTTTCGGTAAACCTTTTTCTCAGACCGGCGCAAAAACTTAAAGGTCCGCCTAAGAACATGACCTTTCCTTCAATTTTTCTGCCTTGAGCCAGTCCCGCAATTGTCTGATTGACAACAGCCTGGTAAATACTTGCCGCTATGTCTTCTTTGCGTGCTCCCTGATTGAGAAGCGGCTGGATATCCGTCTTGGCAAATACTCCGCAGCGTGAGGCGATAGGATAAATTCTGGTGCTTTTGAGAGAAAGCTCGTCAAGTTCGTCCGGAGTAACGTCGAGAAGAGAAGCCATCTGGTCTATAAAAGCGCCCGTGCCGCCGGCACAGGAACCGTTCATTCTCTCGTCAAGACCGCCCTTGAAAAAAATAATTTTTGCGTCTTCGCCGCCGAGCTCTATAACAACATCAGTGTCGGGCTCGTATTTTTTTACGGTTTCGGCAGTAGCAAATACCTCTTGAACAAAAGGCAGCTTTGCAGCCTCCGCGATACCAAGTCCGGCTGAACCGCTTAGAGCGCAGCCAAAACGGCGGGAACGAATAAATGGGTACGCGTTTTTAAAAAGCTCAAGCAGTTTTTCACGCACTTGAGAAAAATGGCGCTCGTAGCGTTCATGTACTATTTTGCCATTGTCAACCACTACGATTTTTGCAGTGGTCGAACCGACATCTATACCAATATTAAGTTGTGATTCTCCGGTTGTGATTTCAGCAGTCATATGTTCACTTCTTTACAAACAAGATTATATCTATTCATTGTTTATTATAAAAAAGTCAACAGAATTTTGCAACGTAATGTTGCAACGTAAATGTAAATATTTAATGCAAAACAATTAATATTTTGGCATATGTGGAAGTGTCGAGAAAAATATACAATTATAGGTGCAGAAATTAAGAAAGAGCATCCTTATCATTTTCCGTTTATAGTGCGGAAAGCAACAAGGATGCAAAGCAAAATATATTTTTATTTGACTATAAATCTCTTCTCAGTTTGAGGATTGTCACGTTTATTTCTCCGTCGCGTCCATTTGCCGAGCCGCTGTAAGTCAAGAAAAATGTTGTCGGTGCTGTAGCCTTCAGTATTATAAATGCCGATCCGCAAGCTGAGCCGCTTGAACCAGTCGCAAAATATATGCCTGTTTCAAGATGTGAAGTCCCGTTGTAAAATGGTGTAACCTGCATATAATTTGGATTTGCAAAATAGCAAGAAACTTTGTAAGAAATGAGATAATACCCGGGATTCAGAGATATTCTGCTCGAACTCGTCTGCTGGATATTTCCGGTCGGATCTGGAATATCAGGAAAAACTGAGATTTCTGTACCATTTTCAAGAGGATACTGAAAGTTGATATACGATGCAAAAACGTCATCCGGAACTATTCCGTCTGCACCGGTGGCGCCAGTTGCTCCGGTTGCTCCGTCGCTTCCGTCAGTTCCAGCCGGCCCGGTTGCCCCGGTAGCACCGGTAGGTCCGGTAGCACCGGTCGCTCCGGTAGGTCCGGTAGGTCCTGTTGCACCGGTAGGCCCGGTGGCACCATCAACGCCGTCAATTCCGTCTGAGCCGTCAGCTCCCGTGGCTCCTGTTGCTCCATCGTTTCCTTTAGCTCCGTCATTCCCGGCAGGACCTGCAGGTCCAGTTGCTCCGGTAACCCCAGTAGGACCAGTTGCACCAGTAGGTCCGGTTGCACCGGTAGGTCCGGTTGCTCCTGTTTGCCCTGTCACTCCGAACGCTCCTGCAGGTCCTGTTGCGCCGGTGGCGCCAGTCGCACCGGTAGGTCCGGTTGCCCCGACAGCACCTGCCGGTCCTGTTGCACCTGTTGCCCCAGTTGGACCGGTAGGACCGGTTGCCCCGGTGTAAATTATTGCAGGACCCGTAGGACCAGTTGCCCCGGTTGGACCAGTGGCGCCGGTAGCTCCGGTTGGCCCCGGCATGTTCGGTGTTTTTCCGCAGCAACCGCATTTACAGCAGTCCGGACAATTGACCGGAATACATCTGAATTGTTGGTTTAGTATATTTCTGTCATGTCTGTCATATATGTCGGGCAAATCTCATACCGGCTTTCCTTGTAAGTGTTTAGTACAGTATATTCTTACCGGAAGAATTTTGATTATGAGAATACTGTTTTTGCAGTGGTGAACAGAACGTATACAGACAGCATAAGCAGTTTTACAGTTTTACAACATCCGAAACTGTAAGAGTCTTGTCACAAACCGTGAAATGTATGTCATAACCGGCGAACGAAACGCCGTATCTTCTCGAGTCGTTGTGGTAAGCAGGCCGTGGGTCTTGCTCCAAAATATGAATAGCCGGAATACGCTTTTCAGCCGGAAGCATCATGAGCAGTTTTTTCGGAAAAATGACATCCAGTTCGTATCCGCCGACAGCGTCAGAAAAACCGGCTTTTGCTCCGGGGTGACTGTCTGTGTACGGAAGATACGGTTTTATGTCGTAAATTGGTGTGTTGTCCCTTAAATCTGCTCCGGAAACCGTAAGAACCGGACCGCCTTCACATAAATCAACCTTTTCAAGCTTTACCGAAGATAAGCCGATAGGGTTAGGGCGAAACGGAGAGCGGGTAGCAAAAACCCCCATTGTTTCTCTGCCGCCGAGCTTGGGAGGGGTAACTGTTGCCGCCCAGTGTTCCCTTTTAGTATCCTCAAACGCCCATAAAAGCCAAATGTACTCGAATCCCTCAAGGCCTTTTACGGCGTCGGGATTTCTGTACTTCGGCTCAAATTCTATTAAGCCAAGCAAACCGTCGACAAGTCCGCTTTGCCGTGGAATACCGAATTTCTCTTTAAAATCGGTGCGTATGTGAGCTATTACCTCAAGTTCAAGCTTATGCTCCACTTCTTCATACCTCGCAGTTAGGCAAATATGCGCCTATCTTTTTAAGACTTGCCTGAAGAAGCTTTGTGTCAATACCGCGTACATCTGAAACCTGTTTTCTTAACTCGTACCCTATTCCGGAAGCGAGTATGTTAACTCCGTCGTCAAACGGAGCGAACGCCGGTACAAGACCTGCCGCGGCTACTCCTCCGAACGAGCCCTGGCTTTCGGCAAGGAACACACTTTTTCCTTTTCTTGCCGCAGCGATCGCTGCGGATACTCCTGCCGGACCGCCGCCTGCGACAAAAACGTCTGCTTCATATTTTTGTTTAAGTTCTTTTTGATAAAGCATATTTTTCAACCTCTCTACGTTAGTGTGATGATTTTTTGTGAAGTTTTGTAAAGTATGTACTGGTTATTTATTGACACTTGGTTGATCGTGTGTTAGAATAGCAAAAAAACGGGGAGAAAACATATGTTTTGCAACGAATATAAAGAGATATCTTTTTCAGACAGCGCCGACGACAGTTATTACAGAATTCACGGCAGAACCGAAGCTGATGAAAACGGTCTAAGACTTTCGTGGAGCAACAGCGGAATTGAATTTCTGTTTAACGGAAACCGTGCAGAACTTCATTTTGGCGAAAGCTTTGCTGATCAGCCGTACTATGTAAAAGTTTTTATTGACAAGGGACAGCAAAAATATTGTATCGACGGAAAAAGTCCGAAAATACTTCTTGACTGTCAAAGAAACACATGCCACCATGTCAAGGCTCTGCTTATAACTGAGAATAACAGTCCGCTTTTGCTGAAAAAAATAAGAATTTACGGAAAAAATCCGGAATTTCTGCCCAAACCGGAAGATAAAAAGCTGAAGCTTGAATTTATGGGTGATTCTATAACGGCAGGTTTTGGAGTGGTTGCCGCAAAGGATCAGGATACGTTTTATACTTACGAAGAGGACAGTACGCAGACTTATGCGTTTCTTACAGCCGAAAAGCTTGACGCAGACCTTCGCACCATATGCGTAAGCGGTCAGGGCGTGTGGAAAAACTGCGCAGGTGAGACCGGCTACCGTTTCGAGAAGATATTCGACATGTCACTGCGTGCAAAGGACGGATACGACCATTCGGCATGGCAGCCTGATGTTATGATACTCAACTGCGGCACCAATGACGTACCCGGAAAAACCACCGAGGAAATTATGTATACCGAAGGTTCAGCTCTTATCGACAAGGTTCGTAAAGCCTATCCGAAAGCGCATATAATATGGATGTACGGCATGATGAATTCGAAATTTACAGAAACGCTTGACAGGCTTGTCGCCGACAAAAGGCGAGAGGGCGACGAAAAAATTCATTTCTTGCACGTTGATGAAATATATTCGCAGAAAAACGAAGTTGGCGCTATCGGACACCCGAACGTAAATGCGTCTGTAAGAGTGTCGGGAATCCTTTCTCGATACATAGCGAATTTATTGAATATCGAAAGATGACTGTTTTTTTGCTTCAGTCTGCAAAAAAGATTAAAACTTTTAAGGGAAAACCCCCGGCGAGGGTTTTCCCTCTTTTTAAGCCGCTTGGCGGCTTAAAAATTCACCCTTTCCTGCGCTTTATGACGCAAAAAAAGTTTTTCGCCCTCTGCGGAGGGCGACGAGGGCTGCGCACCCTCGACTGCGCCCTCTTTTCTTAGAAAGAAAAGAGGGACAAAAGAACTTGTTTTTTTGTTTATTAACGAGTTTGCGTGCTTTTTTATATAGCGCGCAAACGGACAAGGGTTCGCGAAAATTATAATTTGTTATTTTTGCTTGCTAGTCCGCGTAAATTGCTGCGGCTCACAGCCGCCCGCTTTTCTTAGAAAGAAAAGAGGGGAAAAAGAACTTGTTTTTGGGACTTTATTGGTACGCTCATGCGAAGATTTACTCATCTTCGCATTTTTTATGCCAAAAAGCTTATTTTTTGCCTGTAAGTGCGGTATTTCTAAATGTTTTCTATCATATTCCGAAGCTCGTCGATTCCTATGACTGTTACGCCGAGCTTTTGCGCTTTTGCAAGCTTGCTTCCGGGATCGGAGCCGCAAAGTAAAAAATCTGTCGCACCGGATACGGACGAAGAAACCTTGCCGCCGTTTTTCTTAATTATTTCCGCGGCTTCCTCTCTCTTTAGTCCCGGCAGTGTTCCGGTTATTACAAAGGTTTTACCGCCTAAAATATCAGTTGCGGTACTTTTTTGTGCTGTCGTTACAACGCCGTTTTCCTCAAGGCGCCTGCATAAATGCAGAGAACCTTCAAGCGAGAAGTAATCACATATGCTTTTTGCAATAACGCTTCCGATATCGTCTATTTTCTCAAATTCCTCCGGATTGCCGCAAGCTGAAATAATAGCTTCAAGGCTTCCGAAATGTTCTGCTATACCGGCGGCTGTCTGCTTGCCGACATGCCTTATGCCGAGAGCATATAACAGCCTTGCAAGTCCTCTGCTTTTTGACGCTTCTATACCGTCGACAAGTTTTTTTGCCGATTTTTTACCCATTCTGTCAAGCGTTTCAAGCTGCTCGGCTTGCAGTTCATACAGGTCTGCCGCGCTTTTTACAAGTCCTGTCGCAACGAGTTGAGCTACCTGCGCTTCTCCGCAGCCGTCAATGTCCATAGCGTCACGGGAAACAAAGTGCTCAAGTCCGCGCGTAAGCTGTGCAGGACACTCGGGATTTACACAGCGGTACGCCGCCTCTCCCTCCTCACGGATAATGTGTTCTCCGCAGGACGGACACCTTTCAGGCATGGAAAACGGTACGCTGTCAGGATCTCTGTCATCAAGCGATACCTTTTCTACCTCAGGAATTATATCTCCTGCCTTGTGAACAAAAACACAGTCGCCTGCCCGTACGTCTTTCTCCCTTATATAGTCAATATTGTGCAGTGTAGCACGGCTGACCGTGCTTCCGGCAAGATTGACCGGTTCGAGAACTGCGTAAGGCGTGATAACTCCGGTTCGTCCGACGTTTACTTCTATGGAAATAAGCTTAGTTTTTTTCTCGTCCGGCGGATATTTAAACGCCGCCGCCCATTTCGGCGCATGCGGCAATTCTCCCACGGCTTCTCTGTCAGCAAAAGAGTCAAGCTTTATTACCGCTCCGTCAATATCAAATTCAAGCGATGGGCGCTCTTTACCGAAACGCTCTATTTCAGAACGGATATCTTCAAACTCCGTAAAAGTTCTGTAAGTCGGAGATACAGAGAAGCCGAGCGAAGCAAGATAATCAAGGCTCTGTGCGTGGGAAGTCAGCTCTTTTGCGCCTTGTGAGTCCTGAATGTTGAAAACGAAAATTTCAAGTTTTCTTGATGCCGCAACACGGCTGTCGAGCTGACGTACCGAGCCTGCGGCGGCGTTTCTGGGATTTGCAAAAGGGGTTAGTCCCTCTTCATCACGCTTTGCATTTAGGGCCGCAAAAGCCTTTTTAGGCATGTATACTTCGCCCCGCACGCAAAGATACGGTATATTTTCTGTTAATTTCAGCGGAATACTGCGTACCGTTTTGAGGTTGTGAGTGATATCTTCTCCGGTGACGCCGTCACCCCGGGTGGCACCTCGCACGAATATTCCGTCACGGTACTCAAGCGACACGGAAAGACCGTCAATTTTGTATTCGACCGTATAGGCGGCTTTTTTGGAAAGAGCATCGTTGGTTTTAGAGATGTAATTCTCAAGCTCTTCAAATGAGAATACGTCGTTAAGGCTTTTTAGCGGCACTGTATGAGTTACCTTCTCAAAACGTTCCGCAACGTATCCGCCGACTCTCGTGCTCGGAGAGTCAGGTTTTTTTAATTCGGGAAATTTTTCTTCAAGGCTTATAAGATTTTCAAGAAGCTTATCAAAATCTGCGTCGGAAATTTCCGGCGCATCGTCAAGGTAGTACTTTTTTCTGTGATATTCTATAAGTTCGCTAAGACGTAGAATTTCCGCCTCGGCGGCAGCTTTTGGCATGCTCATTGAGGTACCTCCGAATATATTTTTACTCTGCTATCTTTTAGTAGAGTGTTTGTATTAAACCGCCCTTATATTCCCGTAAATTATAGCATTTGCAAATGTCAAAGTCAATATTTGGGCATATAAATGAGTAATATTCTTAGTTTGTACAGTGTTTTGTTAAATGCCGCAATCTTTTAAAAAATGAGGCTTGAGACTATGGTTTGCGCCAACAAATCAAGATGATCTTCAAATTGAGAATCAAGCTTTATTTATTAAGCTATTAAGCATAAGTTATTAAGCAAAAAGCTTTCAAAAAACTCATAATTCGCCGTCGCTGAACGTAAAATAAAATGAATCAACGTACTTCTCGAAAGGTGATGTATCCGGTGAACAAAAGGGCGTTTATTGTGAGCTATTTGGTAAGTTTAGCTTTGTTTACTGCTTTTACTTTTTTATATACTCCGTATTTCAGTGCATTTTTTCAAAAAAGCGAATATACATATGCTGACATCTCTGTTCCGGTTTCAACAAGCGTTCCTCTTATATATTCCGACCAGGCTCCGGCTTTATCGGCGGCAGTAAGCGCCCGTTCGGCAGTACTTATTGACGCTTCAAGCGGCGCAGTGCTTTTTGAGAAGAACAGCTCAGAGCGCTTGCCTATGGCAAGTACCACCAAAATTATGACAGCTCTTGTTATACTTGAAAAAATGCAGCTTGATGAGGTAGTAAGCGTGCCAAAAGAAGCCACCCTTGTCGAGGGTTCTTCAATATATTTGCGTGAGAATGAAGAAATAACGGTCGAAACATTGCTATACGGTCTTCTTCTTGAATCCGGCAACGACGCCGCACACACCCTCGCAGTGGCATGTTCCGGAAGTATAGAAGCCTTCGCCGACGAAATGAACAAGAAAGCTACAAGACTCGGACTTCAGAACACATGCTTCAAAAACCCGCACGGGCTTACGGCTGAAGGTCATTATACGACAGCCTATGAGCTTGCGCGCATAACAGCAGAAGCCATGAAAAATCCGGTATTTTGCAAAATAGTATTGACACAAAAATTGTTAGCTCCTTCCCTTGACGGAGAACTTACAAGACTGTTTTTAAATCACAACAAGCTGTTGAAATACTATGACGGCGCGGTTGGAGTGAAAACCGGCTACACTGAAGCGGCAGGGCGATGTCTTGTCAGTGCCGCAGAGAAAACCGGCTTCCGTTTTATTGCCGTAACTCTCAATGACAGAGATGACTGGGACGATCACTGCAACATGCTCAACTTTGCTTTTGAAAATTTCAAAACAATAGAAATTGCCGCACAAAACGAGTTTGGTGTGTATATAGACGGGCTCAGATATTCAAATCCGGAGGGAATATACCTGACAGTTCCCGTTCAGGTTGATCCTGTTTTATCGTATCAGTGCAGCTTTGATTCGGAAAAATACTGTGTCAGGTACTATGTCGACGGTATAGATGCGGGAGTATTCTATCTCTCTCCGCCTAAACAGTTACACGAAATCACTGAGCCTGCGGCAAGCTTACCGAATTTCCGTCCGAAACAATAATAATACTGCCGGAAATATCGGTGCGGAGGACTTCTGCGCCGCAGCTCTCAAAATTTTTCAGCGTATCCTCATGAGGATGACCGTAGCTGTTGTCCTTTCCGCAGCTTATTACCGCATATTCAGGCGAGACTGCCTGCACGAACGGAAGAGTGTTTGATGTTGCTGAGCCGTGGTGACCGGCGAGAAAGACGTCGGCTCTTAAGTCATATCCGTTTGCAATCATTGCGTTTTCCGTAGCTTTTTCCGAATCTCCCGTGAACAAAAACGCTGTATTTCCGTAAATGAGTTTCAGCGCAAGACTGGACTCATTAAAATCATCAAAGTCTGCCTCCTCCGGAGATATTATTCTGAATACGCAGTCGTTCGCAAAGGTGAATGTGTCATCTCGGACAACCGGCTCTATATTCGTATCTACTCCAAAAGAGTTGTTCTCCAACATGTATATAAATCTGTCATACGGGTATGTGTCAGTAAAATCTGAAAGTATCAGGAAGTTTTCTACGGGAAAATTTTTGATAACGCTCTCCGCGCCGCCGTAATGATCTTCATGCGGATGCGTTATGATTAGGTAGTCAAGCGTATCCACTCCGGCATCCTTCAGATATTTTACCAAATACGCACTGCTTTCGGTTGTTCCGGTATCAATCAGCATGAAGCTGTCGTCCGGAGAAGCAAGCAGTGCCGCACTTCCCTGACCGACGTCGATATAGTGGGCGGTAAAGTATCCGTCTGTTGCGGCTAAAAGTTGCTTACTCCCGGTTTCCTTTGCAATATAATCGTGCAGTATGCCGAAAGCCGCGGCTATAACCAGAATGGCGGCTGTAAACAGCTTTACGGCTTTATTTTTTACATTCCTTGACGGATAGCGAAGCTTTTTCATATAAACACCTCTTAGTTGCTTTATAATATTGCTTCATGATTTTTTTAGTTACTGCATTTATACCAAAAATGAGCCTTTGCGGCTCATTTTTGTATAATTTGTATAATATCAATTACTTTCCGTGGTTCATCTTCAATTCCATATACTCTTGATGGGTTATGAGCACTTTTCTCGGCTTTGAGCCCTCAAACGGTCCGACTATGCCGAGCTTTTCGAGCTTATCCACAATTCTTGAAGCCCTTGAATATCCGAGCGACAGCTTTCTCTGAAGAAGCGATGTGGAAATCATGTTGGCGTTTACGGCAACTTCTATTGCCGGGAATATTGCCTCATCCGAATCAAGAATGGAGTCTCTGTCATCAACATCGTAATCGTCACCGTCGGAAGAATCACCGCGTCCTTTTTTCTTCTCTCCGCAGCGTTCCGCTTCTCTTTCTATGCTGCTTATGATATCGCCGTCATACTCTGCCTCGTTTCCGCTCTTAAGGAAATCGATTATCTTTTCTATCTCTGAGTCGGTTACAAATGAGCCCTGTACACGTATGGGTTTCATGCTTCCGACCGGTGCGTACAGCATATCGCCTCTTCCTAAAAGCTTTTCCGCTCCGGCAACGTCGATAATTGTTCTTGAGTCTACCTGCGAAGCAACTGTACATGCTATTCTCGACGGAACGTTAGCTTTGATAAGTCCCGTGATTACGTCGACAGACGGACGCTGGGTACCGATAACAAGGTGCATTCCTGCGGCACGGGCTTTTTGAGCAATACGGCATATTGAGTTTTCAACGCTGTCACGTGCAGTCATCATAAGATCAGCAAGCTCGTCGATTATTATGACAATTTTGGGCATGTGTTCCTTTTCCGGATCATTCTCGGTAACTTTATTGTATGAGTCAATATCACGCACGCCAACCTCTTCGATTAACTGGAAGCGGCGTTCCATTTCATTTACCGCCCACGCAAGCGAGCCTGCGGCTTTTTTCGGATCGCTTACTACCGGAACCAAAAGGTGCGGCATTCCGTTATACACGCCGAACTCAACTTTTTTCGGGTCTATCAGCAAAAGCTTGCATTCGTCCGGTCTCGCCTTATAAAGAAGGCTGACAATAAAGCTGTTTATACAAACGGATTTTCCCATACCGGTAGCGCCGGCTATGAGCAGGTGCGGCATTTTTGCAATATCCATATAAACCGGACTTCCGGCGACGTCCATACCCAGGCATACCGAAAGCCTGCTCTTAAGCTGGGTAAACTTCGGGTTTTCAATAAGACCGCGTATATATACCGTTGAAACCGTTTTGTTCGGTATTTCTATGCCCACCGCCTGTTTGCCGGGGATTGGAGCCTCGATACGTACTCCGGCTGCGGCAAGATGGAGAGCGATGTCGTCCGACAGATTCTGTATGGATTTTACTCTTACTCCTATTTCGGGCTGAAGCTCATAGCGAGTGACGGTAGGACCGCAGCAGATATTTGTAATCTTAGTCTTGACGCCGAAATTTGAGAGCGTTTCAACAAGCTTTACCGAGGTGTTTTTTATCTCATCGGTTACAGTAAAGGTAGCCGGATTCGGATCTTTCTGCAAAAACTCAATATCCGGAAATTTGTAAAGTTCGGCAGTGCTTGGCTTAGGCTGAACTTTTACGTTTTCTTTTTCGGCTTCCGGCAGTGATCCGGCATCTATCTGTGATCCGGCGGCTTGAGTCGGCACGCCGGCGCCTGAGCCAGTAAGGACATCAGAGGTGTTTGCCTCAACTCCCGCCGCTGCGATTACAGCGTCCTCTGTAAATATTTCCGCAAGATTTATCTCTCTTTGTTCGTCGTCTTCATCCTCGCTTTCCGATTTAAAGAAGTGTACCGACGAATTTTTTATGCTGTCATAAGTTTCCCTGTCAGGCGCTATTTTAGCTTCACTGCTTATGTTGCTGTCAGAACTCCCTTCAGTGGTCTCGACTGACTGCGGTGCAAATTCTCCTAATCCTTCGGAATTTGCGGAAGCAGAAAGCTCGCTTGTCGCAAGCCTTACAGATTCAGCTGAAATTTCAAGATCAGGCATTTCCTTGTTCTCGTTAGTTCCGTTTTCATTTGTGTTTTCGGGTGTATCAGCGCTTTCCTCTCCGTTGCCGAACAGAAAAGCTTTTTTCTTTTTGCCTGTTGGTTTACTGCCGGAAGAGGTCGAGTCTGTAAAATCTTCTGTGTTGTTGTCAGCAGCAGTATTTGCTTCTTTTTGTCTTTCAGCATATTCCGCATTCTTTTTTTCCTGAAGACTGCGTCTTATTCTCTCTTTGTGCTTGATACGTGCGTTGTACATCATTTCCTTGGTTTTATCCCGAATGAAAGACAGCATGTCAATTGGGGTGATATTAACGACCGCAAAGGCAAGAATGATCAGCAAACCTACGCATATTATCCACGCCCCAAAGCCTGTTATCATATCGAGAAAGTTTGCGATAACACCGCCGACGGCTCCGCCGCCCTTATAGTGCACGCCCTTTGAAAACATGCTTTCTTTTCCGAAAATGAGGTTAAATCCACCGTAAAGCTTGCTGTCTATGTTTAAAAAAACGAGTTGGCAAAACGTTGAAACTGTTACCACAAATCCTATGTTTATAAACAGTTTTGAGTACAAACGGGAATGTCTCGCGTCACTTTTCCACAAAAAAGCTTCTGCCATAAGACAAATTGGTATGAATATAGCTCCCACAGAAAACAAGCCGCACAGAAAATAGGATAGGTATCCCAAAAAGCTCATTTTGTCGGGGATTATAAAGCACACGAGCAAAAAAGCCCCTGCGAGGAATAATATATATGGCATTAGCTTATATGAAACAGTATTTTCAGGGTTTCTCCCTCTTTTTAAAGTCTTTATTTCCTCTTTAAGTCTCTCATTTTCCTGCTTTTGCCGAGTTACCTTTTCACTGTTTGAGTTCTTTTTCTTTGCCTGTTGTGAAGAGACATTTTTTTTGGACTGCATATTTCCATTCCTTTACTTGCTGTATTAATGCGTATCTTTATCTATCTTTACTTTTTACTTACCTGTCATTCATTTCATTCTTTGTACCGAATCACGCTTCTCGGCGTGCAGGATAAAAATAATCCGTATATTTTTGCATGCGGAAAAGCTGCGGCGATAACGGCGAATGCCTCAGAGGCACTGCTACCGGTTGTAAGCACGTCGTCCACAATAATTATGTTTTCAGCGCTTCCCGCAAGCTTTGTTCGAATAGCCTTAATACGGAATTTTCCCCTTATGTTTTCTGCCCGTTCGCTTGCCGAAAGCTTTTTCTGCTCTCCGGAAAAGGGACGCCTTGCAACAATGTTTGCATACACGGCATTATCCGACATTTTTGACAAGCATTCTGCAAGCAGGCGGCCTTGGTCGAAACCATGGGTGCGAAGTCCTTGTGAGCTTCTGGGGACATTGACGTACATAATTTTTCCCTTAACGCCCAAACTTGCCTGCGCTTTTAACATTCTGCGTGCGGAGTACATGAAAAGCTTTTTGTCATACTTTTTCTTGAGTATGCTAACAAGCTTTTTTACAATATCATATTCATATGTAAACGCTGCAGCGCATTTGATAAGTTTTCCGTCCCTTCCCATTACGGTAAAAACAGGGATTGAACGCTCCGCAACATCAAGTGCAGCGTCACATGCCGGGCAAACGTTCTCGGCGTCAGCTCTTTCACGGCAAATCGCACATTTTCCCGAAAGGAGTTTATCACGAATAAATTTCCCGATTGAAAACGACGGAAAGTTTCGCTCAGACATACTGCCTGATAAGCGCTACGACTTTTCCGAGCACTGCAACCTCATCCGTGTAAATCGGCTGCATTGTCTTGTTTTCCGGCTGAAGCCGGTACCTGCCGTCCTCTTTGAAAAAGCGTTTGACAGTTGCTTCATCGTCTATCATCGCAACGACTATTTCTCCGTTTTCCGCATAGCTTCTCTGTTCAACTATTACGCAGTCGCCGTCAAGAATGCCGACGTCTATCATACTTTCTCCCTTAACACGCAGACCGAAAAGCTTGGACTCATCATAGGTGCGGTTTGTGGAGTAAATGATATATTCTTCAAGGTTTTCGGTCGCGAGAATAGGCGCTCCCGCCGCTACCTGTCCGAGCACGGGCACGCGGTATTTTCCGGTTTCTGCCGGCTCTTCCTCCGCCTTGCGTATTGCTCTGCTTTTGCCGGCAAGTTTTTTAATGTACCCTTTGTCTGCAAGTCTTTCGACGTACATATGAGCCGTTGATGTAGATTTGATTCCGAGTGCGGCGCATATCTCTCTTACCGCAGGCGGATATCCCTGCTCATCTATGGTTTTGTTTATAAAATCCAACACTCTCTGCTCTTTGGGCTTCAATTTATCCATATCAAACTTCTCCTTTCGGATTATGGTACACCCATTATTTATTCAATTATACTACATTTTCTCAGAAAAGCAAACATAAGTTCTCTTTTTAACAATAAAAACTCGACTTTTTTACAGTTTGTTCATCTTATAAGCGAAAGAAATTGCCAATATTAGGATTCCGATTGCTGAGATGAAAATCGAAGAGGAGATGCAACAAATCAAAAGAGCAGGACTAAAGAATCGATTCAAAGACGAAATATTTCGTCAAAGTCGGTTTTCAGTATCTCCTTGATAAGTATAATTTCATCCGGATATAAATGCCTTTGACCTACTTCAATTTTTGCTAAAGCGCTTCTTGTAATATCACAGCCGCATAATTGCAATTTTGCTGACAGTGTTTCCTGAGTCATACCGACGCTTTCCCGAATATTCCTAATATTGGCTCCAATCTTTTTTCTGTTTCTTTGTTCATTTTTCACCTTAAACCAAACTCATGTTAAAAGACGGTCATGTTTAAATTAAAATGCTGAAATGTTGTAAACAAAGCTGGCAATATATGCGGTCTTCTTTTTTTGTTTAATTGTTAAATGCGGTTGACAGGAATTAAAAGCAAGAATAAAAAATAAAACAATTGACATTTAGGTTAAAAAACAATATAATTTAGGCGTAAAGTTAGTCGTAAAGATAAAGACTTTTTGTTATTGAGGAGCAAAACTTATTTTATGCCATATACATTTAACATCAGGCGTATACTCAGTTATGCCCGCAGAGCAGTTGACGATTACGGAATGATAAACGAGGGCGACCGGGTCGCAGTAGGCGTTTCAGGCGGAAAAGATTCGCTTGCGCTTCTTTGTTCTCTTGCAAATCTGAAGAAATTCTATCCGGTGCAATTTGAAATCGAAGCGATAACTCTTGACCCCGGATTTTACCTTGCAGGAATGGGAAATGCCGAGGATATACGGAATGACTATGAGAAAATAGCAGAACTGTGCCGGCAGCTGAATGTAAATTTTACTCTCGTTGATACTGAAATCGCAAAAATCATTTTTGACGTGAGAAAAGAAAAGAATCCGTGCTCACTGTGCGCAAGAATGCGCCGAGGCGCCCTTCATGACACCGCAAAAAGCCTTGGCTGTAATAAAATAGCATTAGGACATCATTTTGACGACGCAGTCGAAACGTTTATGATGAACCTTTTCAACGAGGGCAGGGTAGGGTGCTTTTCTCCGGTGACTTATCTTGACAGAAAGGATATAACCCTCATCAGACCGCTGGTGTACGTTCCTGAAAAAGATATAAGATACTTTGTAAACCACTCGGATCTACCTGTTTCACACAGTCCCTGTCCTATGGACAAGACCTCCGACAGAGAGAAGTTTAAGCAAATGTTAAGTTCTCTGGAGAAAGATAATAAGGGCTTAAAGCATAGGATTTTCGGAGCTATGCAAAGAGCGGGAATTGACGGGTGGAAACCGGAAAATTAATAATATAAAATCTAATATTGTAACAATAAAATTTTAATTTATAAAAAGCATAATAGAAAAAACGATTATGTAAAAAAGGAGAAGAGAATTATGCAAGTAAAGGTAATGACATTCAATATCCGTTATGATACACTTGATGACGGTATTAACTGTTTTGAGGGAAGAAAAAAACTCATAAAGGAATTTTTTGCCCAAAATAAGCCGGATGTTATCGGATTTCAAGAGGTTTTGCCTCACGTCAAGCAGTGGCTTCAGCAGCAGCTTTCTGATTACGTGGTTTTAGGAACGGGACGTAACGCTGACTATACCGGCGAGGGCGTGACTATTGCTTACAGAAAAGACAGGTTTGATCTTGCCGGCTTTGAACAGTTTTGGCTATCGAATACTCCCAACGTACCGGGTTCACGTTTTCCGCTCGATCAGAGCCCTTGTCCGCGTATCACCTCAGCGGCAACGCTGGTTTGTAAAACAGACGGAAAAACGTTTGCTTTCATAAATACACACCTTGATCATTACGGCGAATTTGCTAAAGTATGCGGAGCTACGGTGCTTATGAATCGTATCGCTTCTCTGCGTAAGCACGGCTTTGTGCTTACCGGCGACTTTAACGCTTTTCCCGGCGACAACGCCATACGCCAGATAAAATCCGTGCGCGGAGTGCATGACCTTACTGCGGCGATTAAAGAAAGTACGTTTCACGGATACGGAACTGTAAAAAAGATTTGCAAGATCGACTATATTTTTTCCGACCGCCCGGCTGTCAAAGATACCCTCGTTTTACACAAGGACAGTTCAAACGGAATATTCTTGTCCGACCACTATCCTGTATCGGTTGACGTAAATATTTGATTTCTTCTGAAATGCGTCTTAATACTGCACATAGTTCCCGTATTTTTACATATAATACTTATACACCAAAAAAATAAGGGAGGGGTCCGCGTGCAGGGTTTTGATAAAAATGTACACAAGGAAACTGTTGAAAGATATTGTCATATTATCGGCGCTAACGCAACAATCAGCCGTTTTACCGAAAACGGCAAAACTGTTGTTGAATGCATGAATTTGCATAACTGTGAGAAAAACGGCGGCTGTAGGAACAGTAAATATGCAGAAATAGAGCAGAAATAATGCCAACATAATCCAACTGTGCAAAACGCACAAAACGCTGAAAATTAAATGTGCAAAGTGCTAAAACTCCGTGCTTTTGTTAAATTTAACTTTACAAAAGAGCGGAGTTTTGATATTATAAGTTTATACCGATTTGTCCGGATGACTCTTTTTTGTCCGTGATATGTCGGAAAAAAACAAAAAGGAGAAGTTAAGATGAAAAAAAACTTAATGGCAGTCATGTTGTTGGTAATAATGGCTGCGTTGACGATTTCGTTTATCTGCTTTGCGGCAGATGATGATGTCGTGGTCGATCTTAGCGGCGGCATGAGTTTCCGCGGCATGACGGCGACTCAGGACGGCGGAATCATCAACATGACGTCGATTACCGGATTTAACGAAAAGAAGGAAAGTCCAGCTATATTCTTTTCCGGTATAAGCGTTAATGCGGACGAATACCGCTATATCAAGATTGAGATGAAAACTGACATCGCCGGAGAGGACAAAGCGATGGCTCACGGTTTTTATTTCAGCACTGAATCTGCGCCTACATTTTCTGAAGGAAAAAAAGTAAGCGTTGCTATTACACCTAAGACCGACGACTATGTTGAATACACATTCGATATGGCTAAGAATTCGGAATGGTACGGTAAAGTAACCGGTATATTCTATTCTTTCGGTGGAGATGTTACGGGAAGTGCTTCAATTAGAAGCATAAAGTTTGTTAAAGGAGATCCCATAAAGAAAATAGTTCTCACTGATGAAGAAAAAATTACTGATATTCCCGCAGAGGAAAAAGTACCTGTGGTGTCAAAGTTCGAAAGAAACAGAGAATATAACGATAACTTTACAGATGTTACCGTTAATGACTGGTTCTATGATACAGTAGCTTCAGCGTATGAGTTTTCTCTTGTTAACGGCGACAGCGACACAACATATAATCCAAACGGTACTATGACTGTCGCAGAGGCAGTAACTCTTGCCGCAAGAATGCACAGCATTGAAAAAGGCGACGGAGAAGCCGAAAAGATTGCCACCATGAGCAGTGGTACATACTGGTACAGCAATTATGTTGACTATGCCGTGAAAGAAGGGTTCCTCAAGGAAGGTCAGTTTGCTGACTATGAAGCAGCAATCAAAAGACATGAAATGGTATCCCTTTTCGCGGCAGCTCTTCCTGAAACCTGCTTTGAGACGCTCAATTACGTAACTCATATTCCGGACGTTACGTCAGACGACGCTTACTTTGAGGATTTGCTTCTTTTCTATAACGCAGGAATTGTAATGGGCAACGATATATACGGTACCTTCAATCCTGACTCAAATATTACAAGAAGTGAGGTTGCGGCGATCGTAGACAGAATTGCCGACATTTCTCACCGTCTCGACAAGGATTTGGCAGTAAGAGTAAACCCGGAGACAGCTTTCTGGCTTGTTGAAGACTCAGGGTATACAACAAGAAATACCATCTCCGAAACTCTCCAGTCCGGCTGGGACTATGATATAAGAGGAGCTATGGTTAAGAACGACGACGAGCCTCCGTACAATCTTGCTGATATGAGCGACACAGAACCCGTAACTCTTACCCGTACACTCACCGTTCAGGACACAGGTGTTGTAACAACGGATATTACCGTTAAGTTCAATTTTGCAATCGACGGATGGTACATGGAAACAAACAGCTCCGCAGGACTTCCCGTTTATAAGATTTTCACCAAGAACGGCGAATTTTACGTTCTTGAAAACGGCGCAGAAGTATCAACAGGCGTAAAACCGCTTAACGACAAAGGCAATCGAATTGTTGTAGTGACCGATGTGGACGCAGGAACTTATCAGGTAAGTATCGCTAACGCTGACGCCGGAACGTATTCGTTTGCTAACTCTGCCGCGGCGGACATAGCGCAATTCCGCACCGGCACGACAGATGAGGCAGTTATGGATACTTCCGTATGGCCCTTGAAGATGTACTGCAACTACCTCGTAAACGAGTACATCGGCGAGAATGTAATCCCTTATACATGGAAGGCAGAACAGGACGGAGACATGACCGTAACCGCAGAGAGTGGAGAATTTGTATTCAACGGCAACTCCGGCAAGGCAAGTTTGTCAAAGGATTTCAAAGCAACATCCGGAAAAATAGCCGCAGAGCTTATTATGCTTTATCCTGAGCTCGGCGACGGCGCTACCTTTGCTCTTACAAGCGGCGGAACACCGGTTGTTTCCTTTACAACTTCTGACGGCAAAATGTACGCTAACGGAAAAGAGCTCCGTGAGTATAACGGATACATGTGGTATATGGTACGCATAATCGCGGATACCGATAAGCAGACCGCTGAAATAAAAGTAAGCGGAAAGACCATTGAAGAAGCAGTTCCTTTCGCGGTTCAGGCTTCCTCAATCGACGGAATTCTCATATCTTCTGAAAACAACGCGGGCAAAACCCTGAGAATTGACGATATAAACGTTCAGAAGCTGCCCGTTTACGATAACTATCCTTCCGAACCCGAAGTTCCGGCAGGCGCAGACGACTACTATATCGGTATAAATGTCTGCAACCTTTGGAGAAACGGTTATCACTGGGGTTGGGATAACATTTCACCGTATGATGAAAATAAACCGGTACTCGGATGGTACGACGAAGGAATTCCGGAAGTAGCAGACTGGGAAATCAAGTTCATGGCTGAGCACGGCATCGACTTCCAGCTCATATGCTGGTATCATTCCGGAGAATCTCCCATGAAATCCTTCTACGGCTCAACTCCTAAGGCGCTCTTCCAGGGCTTTATGAACGCTGAATACAGCGATGAGTACGGAAAGTTCGCTCTTCTTTGGGAAGCAGCTAACGGACAAAAACCTCAGAACTTGGATGACTTTAAATCAAGATTTGTGGACTTCTGGGTTGAGTATTTCTTTACTGACCCGCGTTATATGGTAATTGACAATAAGCTTGTTATGTCAATCTTTGGTCCTGAGCACTTAAGAACTGCTTTTGGCTCAGCACAGGGCGTGAAGGAAGCGTTTGATTACCTCAGACAGAGAGTAAAAGAACTTGGTTACGACGATATAATCATTATGGCTTGCAGCGGTTCATCTGATGCCGGAACTCTTCAGGCTCTTGCTGATATGGGTATAGATGCAGTTCATGCCTATAACTGGGGAAATACCGGCAGCAGCGCAGAAGTTAACCAAAATAATATAGCAAACCAGCAGAAAAACGGAGCAGGCATAATTCATAATGTTCCTACCGTTTCTACAGGATTTAATAACATTGCCTGGGCTTACACAAGACATGACCAGCTTACCACCGAGAATATGGAACAGGTTCTTGTTTGGATTCGTGACTATGCGCTTGATAAGTATGAAGTTACCGGCGAAGATGATGCGTGGAAGCAGAAGTTTGTAATGTTTTCAACGTGGAATGAGTACGGTGAAGGTACGTATATGATGCCGGCGGGACTTAACGGATTCGGATACCTCGACACTGTGCGCAAGGTGTTTACCGACGGAGGAGAACATGAGGACGAGCGTCCGGATAACCTCCAGATGGCGCGTCTCGGATATTTGTATCCGATAAACCGTGAAATAATCCGTCCGGAAGGATACTATGAAACGCCTGAGTATACAAATGTCCTGCTTGAGGAAAAGTTTGCCGAAAACGGAACACCTCTCTGGACCAACGGCAACTCAACAATTAAGGCAGACGGAGATATTCTTACCGGAACCGGTACAAATCACGACCCGATTTTGTATTGTCCTATGTCAAACGGACCTATAAATGCTTCTGAAGTAAAGCAGGTTAAGGTATGGGTAGACGGACCTGTCGGTGACAGTGTTGAAATTTACTTCCAAACTTCTGATGACCAAACATGGACTGCAAATAAGGGTACCTCCGCAAAGATAACACAAGAGGGAATGAATCCTGTTCTCGTGGATCTGTCATCTGTGGGAACATGGAAGGGAACAGTAACCGCGCTTCGTGTAGACCCGATTACTTCTGCAAACGATTTCCGCGTTGAAAAGATACAGTATCTCGGAGAGAAGCAGACAGAAGAATTCAGAATTAACGGAGAAAAAGTAGTATTCGACATGACGCCTGTTCAGCTTGACGGTGAAATGCTTATACCTTTCTTCCCGGATTCCGGAATAGGCTACCGTCTGGGCTGCGCATATACATGGGATAAGGTAAACAAGAAGCTGACGCTTGCAAAGAACGGCAGAGAAATTGTGTTTACTATGGGCTCAAATAAAATCATGTTAGACGGACAGCCTGTTACCAAAGATTATACCGTATACCTTGAAGACGGTATTCCCATGGTGCCGATACACTTCATCATTGATACATTCGGATATAAGACTGAAAGTACGACCGAGAACGGAGTATCTATATTTAATGTAATTACGGTAAGTGACGAAATATATGAAGCGTTAGAATCCCGCGTACCGAATCAGTGGGAATTCAATATTACAGGCGATAGCGAAGGCTGGGAGCTTGCGTCCGCATCTGCGACCGTTGCTGACGGAGTATTCTACGGCAACGATATGAATCTTAAGACCGGCTGGAACGGACGCTATGACCCGGCATTGTCATCTCCTAAGCTTTCAATCAATTCTACAACCTATTCAACTTTAAAGATTAGCATGAAGCATGAGATTCAGGAAGAAAAGACTGATGAAAACAAGGGAGAATTCCAGCTTGTTGTGTACTTCGCTTCGAGCGCGGGAGGTCTTGCGGAAAGCAGAACTTACCGTGCTGAGCTTGAACAGTCATCCAACGGCGAATTTGTGGAATATACATTCTCATTGCCGTCTAACGCTGACTGGACGGGAGTAATAAGCCAGATTCGTGTTGACCCGTTCAACAACGTGCCCGGAGAATTCTGGATAGATTACGTTCGTTTTGAATAATAATGCATAAAAGCATTAATAGCAAAATATAATACAAAGAGCCGTGTTTTCGCACGGCTCTTTGTTCTTTGTGTCGGTAAAAAAGCAGCCTCCGCGGAAATTGAATTGGTACAATGCAAATTTTTTGCAAGTTTATCGTACCGGAGCTGTAATTACCACGGAAAGGCTGCTTTTGCGTATGTTACGCATGTGTTATTTATAATGGTTAATTAAAGATGTTTAGAAATAATTTTAGAAATTATTTTAGGAAATTGCCCTTGGCTTTAAGATACGCATTTATAAATTCGTCGATGTTTCCGTCCATAACCGAGGAGATATTTCCATCTTCCCAGCCTGTTCTTGCGTCTTTGACAAGAGTGTACGGCATGAAAACGTAAGAACGAATCTGTGAACCCCACTCAATGTTGAGTTTTTCTCCCTTGATATCGTCAATCTTGTCAAGCTTTTCACGCTCTTTTATTTCCATAAGCTTTGCTTTGAGCATTTTCATGCAGGTCTCCTTGTTTTGGAGCTGACTGCGCTCTGTCTGACATCCGACAACAATGCCGGTAGGCTTGTGTATAATTCTTACGGCTGAGTCGGTCTTGTTGATGTGCTGACCGCCGGCGCCGCTCGCACGGTGCGTTTCGATCTCGATGTCCTCATCACGGATTTCGATGCTCGAGTCATCTTCAAGCTCAGGCATAACTTCGACGGAAGCGAAAGATGTGTGGCGTCTTCCGGAAGCGTCGAACGGAGATACTCTGACAAGCCTGTGTACTCCGCCCTCACTTTTGAGATATCCGTAAGCATAATTTCCCGAAATGAGAATTGTTACGCTCTTGATACCGGCTTCGTCGCCGTCAAGGTAGTCGAGAAGCTTAACTTTGAACCCACGCTTCTCTGCCCAGCGGCAGTACATTCTGTAAAGCATCTCCGCCCAGTCCTGAGCTTCGGTTCCGCCGGCGCCGGGATGAATAGAAAGAATACAGTTGTTCTTGTCAAATTCGCCCGATAAAAGCGCCTCGATACGCTGACGTTCATAACTTTTGGTAAGGGCCCCCAACTCATTCAGTATTTCCTCTGTGAAGCTTTCGTCATCCTCAGCAATGGCAAGCTCAACCAAGTCCTCAAGGGAGCTAAGCCCTTCTGAAAGCTCGGTGTAGTCGTTTATCTTTGCTTTTGCCGTGTTTAACTCCGACATTACTGATTGAGCGTCCTCACGTCCCCAGAAATCAGATTCGCAAGTTAGTTTTTCCAGTTCGTCAGCCTTTTCGGCAAGAGCGTCAATACCGAGTGCCTCACGCAGCTCTTTGACGTCCTCCTTAAGTTGTGACATGCGTTGTTTTGCCTCTTCAAGTTGTACTATCATCTATTTGTTTTCTCCTGTATAATAATTATTTTTTTACCGTTTGTAACTATGTTTTTATATGAGCGTATTACCAATAATATCGCGCAAACCGACGATAAAATAAGATATGACGCAAAAGATATAATAAAAATGCTGATACCGGTAATACCGGGCAAAATCGGCATGTTTAGCAATAACAACGAAATTACAAAAAATACCGCGGACAGTAAAAGCAGTATTCTTTCCGCTCTCCTGCACACATTTTTCACGGTAAAAACTACGCATAAAAGTAATACACATATCGCAAGTGAAATATACATTCTTTTTTCCGAGTCATTGAAAAGCTTTTCAAGTATTCCGATATATGATTCGGCTTTAAAAAAAGAAATTGTGTAAGACAATATTCTGCAAAGCGTGTCGGCGGCAAATGCGGCGGATAAAGTGCAGAAAACATATGCTCCGAACGAAGCGGAGACACCTCTTTTTTCTTTATCCATGGTACGTCACTTTCCAACGCAGAATCTCGAAAAAATAGTGTTTACTACCTGTTCGGATACCTGCCTGCCGTCAGCTTCGTTAAGAGCCCCAAGCGCCTCTTCAAGGTCAAGACCTGCCATGTCACGAGTGAGCGTGTCAAGTGCGCACAGCGCATCATCAAGATGGGAGACGGCGCTTGTTACGGCGGCATACTGCCTTGCGTTTGTTAAAATGGCGCCGGAAGACATCTCGTTTTCGCAAGATGCCGGATAAAGCTTTAACACAGCTTTTTCAAATTCGTCCTTTCCGTCACCGCTTTTGGCGGAAACCGAAAGAATATTTGTAAATCCCGCCATATTCAGATATTCTTTTATCTTTTGTACAGCGTCAGCGTCGGATATATCCGACTTGTTTATTACGCAAATAACGTTTCTGCTTTTAGCATACGCACTGATTTTTGATATAAAATTTCTGTCGTTATCGGCAAAATCAGCCGAGCCGTCAAATAGGGCAATGAGAAGTTCACATTCCTCAAGAGCCTTTTCCGAGCGTGATACACCAATTTTTTCCACTACATCGTCGGTGTCATGGATACCAGCCGTATCGGAAATCAGGAGCTTTACCGCTCCGACAGTCACGGACTCGGTTATTACATCTCTCGTCGTCCCCGCAATATCGGTGACAATAGCTCTGTCGTATCCGGCAAGCAAATTGAAAAACGTTGACTTTCCAGTGTTCGGAGCACCGGCAATTACAGTGTTTACTCCGCGTGTAATAGCAACTCCGCTCGCATAGCTTTCGGTTAGCTTTTCAAGTTCCGCGCGAAAACCGAGTATCTCTTCTTTCATCTGATCATCGGTCAAATCGCTCATGTCTTCGTCCGGATAGTCAATGTATGCGTAAACAGAGGCAAGAAGCTGTTCTATTCCGTCAGAAACCTTTTTTATGCGGCTTCCGAGCCCTCCGTCAAGCTGTGCGGTAAACAGCCTTAACTGCGAAGCGTTTTCGGCGTCAAGAAGGTCTGCTACCGCCTCTGCCTGAGTCAGGTCAAGCTTGCCGTTGACAAAGGCTCGTTTTGTAAATTCTCCGGGAAGTGCAGGCTTTGCTCCTGCGGCAAACAGCGCACCTAAAATAAGCCCCACTCCGACAGGACTGCCGTGACAGCTCATTTCAACTGTGTTTTCTCCCGTATATGAGCTCGGTTTATGGAAGCAAACGGTGAGTCCTGAATCGATTTTTACACCGTCGTGCCCGTAAAATCCGCCGAAAACCGCTTTTCTTGCAGGCTGTTCGGCAAGCGCTTTACCGTCGGCACATCTGAAAACCTTATCTGATATTGAAAATGCGTCGTCACCGCTGATGCGGATAACGGAAACACCGGCTTTGCCGGCAGCCGTAGAAAGCGCGGCACAGGTATGAGACATTCTTGTCACCTCCCGAAGTGAATTTTAGAATAATGATTATAAGAATAGTGATTAAGAATAATGATTAAGAATAGTGATTATCAGAATACTGATAACATTGTTAATAGAAAATTTAATAGCTAAGCGAAGCAGTCCGCAAGACTATACATCGGCAAGTTCGATGTAATCCGCGCCGTTTGCGGCAATATAAGCCTTTCTTGCGGCAATGTCGTCGCCAAGAAGCGTGTTGAACATAACAAGAGTCTGAGTTTCGTCGTCAGGGTTAACTCTTATAAGGCGTCGGGAAGAAGGATTCATGGTGGTTTTGTTCATCATGTCCGGTTCGTTTTCACCAAGACCTTTTGAACGCATGATCTTGTATTTTTCGTCGCCTATATCCTTGAGGATTTCCGCCTTTTCACGTTCATTGTAAGCAAATTGCGTTCCGTTTTTCTTGGACTCAATCTCATATAGCGGAGATTCTGCAATATAAACACGTCCGAGCTTTATAAGCGATGGCAAAAGACGGTAGAACATAGTGAGAATGAGAGTGCGTATCTGATAACCGTCCTCATCGGCATCGGTGCATATGATAATTTTGCTCCATTTCAGCGCATTTATATCAAACTGTGAAAGATTCTTGTCCTTTCCCTTGCTTTTGCCGAGCTCTACGCCGCATCCTATTACCTTGAGAAGATCGACAATGATGTCGCTTTTGAAGATTTTGTCATAACTGCTCTTTAAGCAGTTGAGGGTTTTTCCCCTTACCGGCATGATAGCCTGATAGTCGGGATCCCTTGCAAGCTTTACCGAACCGAGCGCGCTGTCGCCCTCAACTATATAAAGCTCTCGTTTAGACGAATCCTTTGAGCGGCAGTTTACAAATTTTTCAACTCTGTTTGCAATATCGATGTTTTTCTCTAACTTCTTTTTTATGTTTACTCTTGCGCTTTCGGCATTTTCTCGGCTGCGTTTGTTGATGAGTATCTGTGAAGCGGCCTTATCAGCCTGTTTTGGATTTTCGGCAAAGAATACCTCGAGAGAGTGTTGGAAAAACTCGGTCATTGCGTCGGCTATGAACTTGTTTGTAACGGCTTTTTTGGTCTGGTTTTCATAGCTTGCGCTTGTAGAATGGGAATTTACTATGAAAACAAGGCAGTCCTCAATATCGGCATATGTGATTTTACTCTCGTTTTTGGAGTATTTCCCCGTGTTTCTGATATAAGTGTCAAAAGCCTTAACGAAAGCAGTTCTCGTCGCCTTGTCCGGAGAACCGCCGTGCTCAAGATAGCTCGAATTGTGATAGAACTCTATGCGGTTTACGAGATTTGAAAAACAGAAAACCATCTCGATTTTCAGCTTGTAGTCCTTCATATCAGCTCTGTCCCTGCCGACGCACTCGGTTTTAAAATAAGCAGGTTTTGTGAGCGCTAATGTACGTGAAGCGGAACCGATTGCCTCATTTTCCCCGTCATCGCCTGTCTGGTCATCGGTATTGTCGGTATTATCTGAAAATTCATCCTCGGCGCTTTCTTCGATTGTATCCTCGTCCGTATCTTCGTCCTCATCCTGATTTTCTTTATCACCTGCGTCCGGAACATAGCTGTCGCCTACACTGATAATCTCGTTAATATAATCAACAATTCCGTTCTTGTACAAGTATTCACGAGTCAAATGAGTGCCGTCCTGATTTTCAAAATCAAGGGCAATAGTCACTCCGGCATTAACTACTGCCTGTTTTTTTATAGTTTCGTTAAAAAACTCAAAAGGAATATCTATTGAAGCAAATACTGCAAGATCCGGCTTCCATTCGACGACAGTTCCGGTTCTTCTGCGGACGGGCTCCTCTTGCACAAGTTCACCGACAGGAAATCCCTTTTCAAAGTGAATTGAGTATTTGCCGTCTTTCGTGTAGCTTGTAACATTCATATATTCCGAAGAGAACTGCGTTGCACACGCTCCAAGACCGTTCATTCCGAGAGAAAACTCATACGCAGTATCGTCGGCGTTGTTGTATTTGCCGCCGGCATAAAGTTCACAGTAAACAAGGTCCCAGTTATACCGCTGTTCGCGCTCGTTCCACCCTAACGGTACGCCTCTTCCGAAATCCTCAACTTTAATGGAGTGGTCAGCCTTTACTTCTATGTTGATGCGGTTGCCGTAGCCGGCTTTTGCTTCGTCTATGGCGTTTGCTAAAATTTCAAAGAAAGCGTGCTCGCAGCCCTCAAGTCCATCGGAACCGAAAATTACAGCCGGTCTTAAACGAACCCTGTCGGGACCTTTTAACATTGTTATACTGTCATTATCGTAATTTTTTTGCGTATGCGGCACGAAGGCCCCTCCTTTTGTATCTCCGGTATATTTCTACCGTTTTTTTGTTTTATGAATGGTTATCGAAGTTATCGAACTATTCCGTCTGATTTAAATCAGCTTATTTTAATGCCCATCAGCTTCATTTTTTCGGACAAAAGCTCATACGCTTTTTCAGGCTCGTCAGTGCCGAGAACCGTCTTTTCCATGGGACATATGTCGTCGCCTGTGCGGTTTATTATGGCTTCAACAAGATAGGTGAAGGTGAAATTTACGCCATACTTGACAAATACTTCATAAGCAGGCTTGCTTAAAGTGCGTGCGTAAACATTTTTAACTCCGAGAAGAACCATTATTAGCGCCGCAGCTTTTCCGACAATTCTGTCTGCGGTGAATCCCTTGGACAGGTCGTGCTTTTCCGCCGCAAGCTTCATAAGTCTTTTAATTCCGTTCAATTCCGAAACAATCGTTCCGTTTTCACCGGAATATGCAAAATTTGCATTGCTGCTGTCAAGTAAATTGCGTGCAATAAAAATATAACGCTCTTCCATTTACAGTAACCTCATAGTCTTAAACATATACAAAATATTCTATCATATATTGTGTAATTTGTCAATTTTTTTTAAAAATAGTCTATTGCAATATTCTGTTTTTTGTTTTATAATAAATCGGTTTCCAAATTTAATAAAGGAATGACAATTTTGACAAAACCCCAAACTGAAAATAAAATGGGAGTAATGCCGGTAAACAAACTTCTCGTAAGCATGGCAGCGCCGATGATTGTTTCAATGCTTGTGCAGGCGCTGTATAATGTTGTTGACACAATGTTTGTTTCAAATCTCGGAAAAGACGCTTTAACTGCGCTGTCACTTGCGTTTTCTGTTCAGAACTTAATGATATCGGTTGCCGTAGGAACAGGCGTCGGAGTTAACTCATATTTATCAAGAAGTCTCGGCGAAAGAGAATATGAAAGAGCGAATAAGGCTGCGGAAAACGGCTTGTTTCTCTCGCTTGTCAGCTATGCGGTGTTTCTGTTGGTCGGGATTTTTCTCTCAAAACCCTATTTTGTCATGTTCGGAGCATCTGAAACCGTAATTAAATACGGCTCTGATTATCTGTCAATCTGCTGTATTTTCTCTTTCGGAATGTTCGGTCAGATAATGTTTGAACGTCTGCTCCAATCAGTCGGAAAAACTACGCTTACAATGTTTACTCAGCTAACAGGAGCAGTAATCAATATAATTCTTGATCCGATTATGATATACGGGTACTTCGGATTTCCGAAAATGGGTGTTGCCGGAGCGGCTCTTGCAACGGTTATAGGTCAGATAATTGCGTTTGTCTTAGCGGCAGTGCTCAACCATAAATACAATGATGAAATACATATCAGCATAAAAGGATTTCGTCCAAGTGGCTCGATAATTGCAAAGATATACAGTGTCGGAGTTCCTTCCATAGTAATGGGAACGGTTGGTTCAGTGATGACGGTCGGCATAAATCAGATAGTACGTCTTTGCGGAGGCATTGCGGATACAGCTCAGGCAGTGTTTGGAGTTTATTTCAAGCTCCAGAGTTTCGTTTTTATGCCGGTGTTCGGACTCAATAACGGCATGGTTCCGATAATTGCCTACAATTACGGTGCAGGAAAACGCGACCGTATGACTAAAACTATAAAGCTCAGCGTAGTCTACGCCTGTGCGATGATGCTTATAGGACTTGCGATATTCCAGTTTATTCCCGACGTATTGCTAAAGATATTTGATACCGGCGCAGAGGATATGGCGGATATGCTTACAATAGGTGTTCCGGCGCTTCGCAGGATAAGCTTGAGCTTTGTCTTTGCAGGATTCTGTATCGTAATGCTTTCGGTGTTCCAGGCGCTCGGCCACGGATTCTTGAGCCTTACGGTTTCGGCACTTCGTCAGCTCGGCGTGCTTTTGCCTGTTGCGTTTATTATAGCTCTTACAACGAGAAATGTCGAAACAATGTGGTTTGCTTTTCCGATTGCCGAGCTTGTGTCCGTACTTCTTTCTACTCTGTTTATGAAGCACGTTTATAATAAAGAAATAAAGAATATGTAGCAAATATTACCGCTTTGAAAACGCTTTTGATGATAAGGCGGGATAAGTGCAATATAAAGATTAACCGATTGTTAAATTGAGCATTTTTGTGTTGACAAAACAGAGAATGTGTTGTAAAATAAAAATAATTTAAAAAATCAAATGCGTTTAAGAGGAAAAAAGTTGCGTATCAGCATTCCAGAGAGCCGTCGTTTGCTGAAAGACGGTATGAGGTTCGTAATATAGTCATCCTCCCAGCATTGTGTTGAAAGGCTTTGTGTAATAAAAGCCGATTAGACTTCAACGGGTTCTCCCGTTACAGGGAACCGTGTTGATAGACACGGACAAAGCGGGGCGCACGTGTGTTTTTTGCACGGCGTCAAAAAGAGTGGTACCGCGAAGAAATATGATGCTTCGTCTCTTTTGCATGGCAGATGACTGCCGTGCAGAGGAGACTTTTTTTATGACTGAGCCAAAGACTTCGGTCAAACCCTAAAAAGATGTGCAAGGAGAAATAAGCAATGAAGATGACAGGCGCGCAGATTATTGTTGAAACCCTCATCGAGCAGGGAACCGATACGGTTTTCGGATATCCCGGCGGTCAGGTGCTCAACATATATGATGAGCTATATAAAAACAGCGACAGGTTAAGGCATGTCCTTACGGCACACGAACAGGGAGCAGCGCATGCTGCCGACGGTTATTCCCGTGCCACGGGACGAGTAGGAGTTGTTATTGCAACTTCCGGCCCCGGCGCCACGAATTTGGTAACAGGAATAGCCACAGCAATGCTTGACTCGGTTCCGATGGTTGCAATAACCGGAAACGTGCCGTGTGACCTTATAGGAAGAGATAGCTTTCAGGAGATTGATATAACCGGTATTACCCTGCCGATTACAAAGCATAACTACTTTGTCCAGAGTGCGGACAGCCTTGCGGATATTATCAGGGAAGCCTTTAAGATAGCTAAGTCCGGACGCCCGGGACCTGTGCTTATCGACGTCCCGAAGGACGTGCAGATATCTCTCGGCGAGTACGAGCCGGCAAAGGTTGTCGAACCGTTTGAAAGCAAATATGCGGATGAAGAATCTATTGACATGGCAGCAAAACTCATCTCCGAATGTAAAAGACCGTATATTTATATCGGCGGCGGAGTTGCCGGAGCAGGCATGGCAGAGCAAATTGAGAAATTTGCCGACAAGATTGACGCAGTTATCGGATGTTCATTTATGGGACTTTCAGCAGTGCCGACGGATAATCCTCGTTTTCTCGGAATGCACGGAATGCACGGACACTATGCGTCGTCTGTTTCTCAGGACGAGGCAGACCTCATAATAGCAGTGGGAGTACGTTTCAGCGACAGAGCTACCGGTAAAAAATCAAGATACGGCAAAAACGCGAAAATAATACACCTTGACGTGGATTTTTCCGAGATAAATAAGAATATAAACGTAGAAGTAGGAGTATGCGGAGAACTGAAGAATTCTCTGGCAAGGATAGATAAGAAAACACCGGCCGCAAAGCATCCGGAATGGATTGCCAAGGTAAACGAGTTTGTCGAGAAAGAAAATTCCCGGTACATAGTTACGCCAAAGCTTACTCCGAAACGCCTGATAGATATAATCAACGCAAATATCGACGCAGATACCGTCATCGCGACCGACGTAGGTCAGCACCAGATGTGGGCTGCTCAGTACTGCAACTTCAAAAAGCCGCGCAAAATGGTTTCAAGCGGCGGACTGGGCACTATGGGCTTCGGTATGGGCGCTGCAATAGGAGCGTCAATAGGCTCGGGATGCAGAACAGTGCTTATAACGGGTGACGGAAGCTTCGGAATGAACCTTAACGAGATGGCAACTGCCGTGTCAACAGGAGCGCCCGTTACAATAGTAATTTTCAATAACGGCGTTCTCGGAATGGTCCGACAGTGGCAGACTCTGTTTTTTAACAAGCATTATTCAAATACTACGCTTGAAAGAAAAACGGATTTTGTAAAGCTTGCTGAGGCGTTCGGCGCAAAAGGACTTCGTGCCGATACACCGGAAAGCTTCGAAAAGGCGTTCCGCGAAGCGTATGAGACAAACGGTCCGGTGCTCATCGACTGCAAGATTGACCAGGATGAGTTTGTTCTTCCCATGCTCCCGCCCGGAGGAAGTATAGACGATATCATTGTGGGAAAGGAGCAGGACGATGAATAATAAAGATAATCAGTTTGTTATAGCGGTTTACGTGGATAATAAGTCGGGCGTGCTTACAAGGGTTACCAGCATGTTTACCCGCAGAGGCTTCAATATTGACGCTCTGACAGTCGGAGAAACGGAGTCTCCGGAATATTCCCGTATAACCATAACCATGAGCGGCGACGGATATGCTAAGGAACAGATGATAAACCAGCTCCGTAAGCTTTTCAACGTAAAAAAGGTTGAGGTTCTCGAAAAAGGCGACTGTCTTGACCGTGAGCTTATGCTTATAAAGGTAAAAAATTCCGCCGAACACAGGCAGGACATCACATCGGTTGTGGATATTTTCGGCGGCAAGATAATTGACTATTCAGTGGAAGCACTGTGTATTGAGGTTACAGGAGAACCGTCAAAAATAGACGCCTTTGTAAAAATCATGCAGCCGTGCGGTATTATTGAAATGTGCCGTACCGGAACCGTGGCGCTTGAAAGAGGCGGCTCAAGCCTGCTTGCAAGATAAAAGCAAAAGCTTGACCGTTGATTATATTTTGGAATTATCGGATTACACACTATTTTAATTTTAACTATAAAACTTTTTAACCAAAAAGGAAAAGGAGATTTTGGTATGTCAAACATTTACTATCAGCAGGACTGCGATTTAAACAAGCTTAAGGGCAAAACCGTTGCCATAATAGGTTACGGTTCCCAGGGACACGCTCACGCGCTCAACCTCAGAGATTCAGGAGTAGACGTTGTTGTCGGACTTTATAACGGCTCAAAGAGCTGGGAAAAGGCTGAAAAAGCAGGTCTTAAGGTTATGACTTCAGCTGAAGCCGCAAAAGCAGCTGACATCATCATGATTCTTATCAATGATGAAAAGCAGGCTAAACTCTATAAGGAAAGCATTGAGCCTAACCTTACAGAGGGCAAGACCCTTGCGTTCGCTCACGGATTTAATATTCACTTCAAGTGTATCCGTCCCCCCAAGAATGTCAACGTAATAATGATTGCTCCTAAAGGTCCCGGTCATACCGTAAGAAGCGAATATCAGGCAGGCAAAGGCGTTCCGTGCCTTATCGCGGTTGAACAGGACGCAACAGGCGACGCACTTGATATAGGACTTGCTTATGCGCTTGGTATCGGCGGCGCCCGTGCCGGTGTTCTTGAAACAACATTCCGCACCGAAACCGAAACCGACCTCTTCGGAGAGCAGGCAGTGCTTTGCGGCGGTGTGTGCGCACTCATGCAGGCAGGTTTTGAAACACTTGTCGAAGCCGGATACGATCCGAGAAACGCTTACTTTGAGTGTATCCATGAAATGAAGCTTATCGTTGACCTCATTTATCAGAGCGGATTTGAGGGAATGAGATATTCTATCTCCAATACCGCTGAGTACGGCGATTATATTACAGGTCCCAAGATTATAACCGAGGAAACCAAGAAGACCATGAAGAAGATACTGTCCGATATCCAGGACGGCTCCTTTGCAAAAGAATTCCTTCTCGATATGTCAGACGCAGGAAGCCAGGTTCACTTCAACGCAATGCGTCAGATTGCCGCAGAGCATCCGTCTGAGATTGTCGGAAAAGAAATCCGCAAGCTTTACAGCTGGAGCGACGAGGATAAGCTCATAAACAACTGATACAGGACAGCTTAACAGTATCTGATTGTATCTGATTGTATTTTATTGCGTCTAACTGTACTTTACTGACATAAAACGGCGGACTGATTAGGTTGTTCAGTCCGCGTTTTGTTGGGACAAAGCTCTATGGTATACTTGTGCCGAAAGAATGTGTACCGACGCAAAGACAACGTGACCGAAAGGAAGATAGCAATGAGTCTTAATCCACAGCAGATTGCCGAGGGACTTATGTCGGCAGTGTTTTTCCGAAACGCATGCAGACAGCCGATTTTAAGTAAACTTGAAAAATTTATCCTTTGTCTGTGTGAAGAAACCGACAAAATGAAAAAAATCACAGCATACAGCGACTTTGTTTCCGAGGTATACGCATCGGGCGGAGATTTCGGAAAGAGCCTTGCGGATATTCTGGAATGTGACGATAACGTTTACGCAAGAATGAAAGCGGCAGGGAAGATAATTCCGGAAAATATGACAGACTGTTTTATATCGGAACTGAAATTTTTCAGCTCGCTCACCGAGATTGACTGCCATGACCTGATTAAAACAGCCGCTATTCCGGAGTCGACCGCGAAATTTGATAATACACGCTTCGATTTTTGCAGTACAATACCTGCCCGTCTGGCAGAGTGCGCAAAGTACGGATACGGTATGTACGCAAGATACGGAATGTTCCGCGTAGGCCCTGACGGAAAGCTGCTGCCGGTTCTTTCTCCCGATACCGTCGAGCTTTCTTCACTTATTGGTTATGAGACTGAGAGAAAGCAGGTTTTGGATAACACACTTGCTCTCATTGAAGGAAAACCGGCGGCGAACGTGCTGCTTTGCGGAGATGCCGGAACCGGTAAATCTTCCACGGTTAAGGCTGTTGCAAATCGTTTTCGTCCTGACGGCGTAAGACTTATCGAGCTTAGGAAGGACCAGCTCGCTTTGCTTCCGGAAGTTATGGGTGAAATAGCTGAAAATCCCTTAAAGTTCATAATTTTTGTAGACGATTTGTCTTTTGCGTGCGATGACGACGGTTTCGGCGCGCTGAAAGCGGCTCTTGAGGGCTCAGCGTCGGCTAAAGCCTCAAATGCAGTCATTTACGCAACGAGCAACCGCAGACACCTTGTCAAGGAAACATTTTCTTCAAGACTGGGCGACGATGTACACAGAAACGATACCATGGAAGAGCTTATGTCGCTGTCTGAGCGTTTCGGACTTACCGTTCTGTTCTCAAAGCCTAAAAAAGAGCTGTATATGCAGATTGTAACCGCTCTTGTAAAAGAAAACGGAATAGAAATGGATCCGAAAGAGCTTGAATTAAAGGCGGAAGCATTTGCGCTTGCCAAGGGCGGTCGCTCAGCGAGGGTTGCCGGACAGTTCGCCGACAGCCTGCTCACGCAGGAAATGGGCAAATAGCGCAAATTGCGCGAATAGCGCCTTGATAATTGTGAATAACAGTAAAACGGCATCATATAACTGTTATTTTGAAAAAATTGTCATAAGTCACCACAAGTAATTAAGAACAATATAATTAAATTTGGTTTACATAATCTTATATCTTAATTTGATGTATGTAGGATATGAGCAAAAATTATGGGATGACACGAATGAGAATTCATTTATGTCATCCCTTTTTTGATTTGCTGTAAAATAATCAGTAAATCTTATTTTTTCGGCAATACTTCACCGAAAGGCGCCGAGCATATAACAAATAATTGTTTATGACGGCTTATCATGAATTATTTTAGCCGTTTGTCTTCATAGCGTTTTCTGCGTTCATGATCATCTTTTTAACCATCTGACCACCTACAGAACCAGCCTGCTTTGCAGTAAGGTCGCCGTTGTAACCCTGCTTGAGAGTAACGCCAACTTCGCTTGCAGCTTCCATCTTAAACTTATCCATAGCTTCCTTAGCTTCGGGAACCAATCTCTTGTTATTCATAATAAATTCTCCTTAAAATTCTGATTGTAAGCACGCGTAAACTGTAATTGTTTATCGGCTTTACGTCGATAGTATTTGCATGCTTTCAAAATATATTACTGTAAAGATTTGTTAATTTCTTTACATCGACGGAACGTCTGAAACTCTGTTTTTTTATTTTGCTTGTAAACGGTCGTTTCGTTTTCCGTCGCAGATATTTTGTGCGGAAATAATTTTTTAATTCATCAAAACAAAAGGAATTTTAAGGATTTTTGGCAAAATTCGATAAATTCAATATGGTTACAATTTATATAGCAGTATTTTTAAAATAAATAACTATTATATTTTAATATATTTTAAAATTAAGTTAAAATATACAAATTAATTGACAAAATATGAGCTTTAATGTACAATTATTATGAAAACAAAGTATAAATAATAAAAAGTATTTTAATTGTAATACTCTGAATTTGTCTTATTTCAGAAGTAAGGCAATTTATATAGGAAGATTTGAGTGTAAAGGCGTGAGCGAAAAGTATGAAAAACAAGAAAAACATAGATAACAAAAACAACATAAGTGACTCAAGAATAACCAATCAGGACAAGTATTTACATGGCAGGACTATGAAAAAATATACCTTTGAAAAGCAAGGAAACCGGGATCACGAACATTGCGCCTTTTGTTGGAAAAAAATCATTCCCGGTATGGAAGAATACACTACGGAAGACGGAGCTTACTGGGTTTGCGAAACTTGTTTTGAAGACTTTAAGGACAAATTTGGTTGGAAATTAAAACAAAGACTTAGTTTATATCTTAATTACTTTACCTATGTTTATTTATGTATAAGGTTGTTTGAAGAAATTTAATTATTTTTAATAAATTAGAGGTGCATGATAAATGGTTGTAAAAGAAATTATTTTTATGGACTCTCAAGAAGATTTAGCTGAAGCTGAGGTTCTTGTGACTGACGGAAAATATGACTTGTTTTGCTTCTGTCACCCTTGTGTGTATAAAGTGAATGATAAAATTATTGAGCCGCTTAGCTGTTTAGATTCAGATAATATAGTAATTTCTGAAGAAAAGGAGTGTTACGTACGAAGGGTAGGAGAAACATTCGAACACCATATATGCGGATGCTTGTCTGATAAAGAAAAAGGTATCGTATCGATCGGAGAAATTCTTATTTCTATACATGCAAATCTTATTCCAAAAGACATCGCACAAGGTTCTTATATTGAGTTTGATGTAACAAGAATTGATTTGTGTTAAAACATAATAGGGATAGTTCTAATAATTGAAATTATTTAATTTAAATCGGAGATTTTGATATGTTATCAACATTAAAGTTTATAATACCGCTTATTTCATTTATTTTTCATACATTATTATTTCCGGTAAAGTTTTGTCTGCAGGAATATCCATCCGAAAATACGGACAGAGATTTTGTCGTTGTACGCTTTGACAGCACGAAAAATTGGTGGATCCTTACCGGAGACAAAAACGGATTGAAGGATTTTAATAAGGTGCCTGATATTCCTGTTGAGATAGAGGGGAAAAACATCGAAGAAATCGTGTCCGGTGATTTATACATAAATTTTGAGCCGACATATTTCGTGTTATGGGGAGATATTGAAAAAAAGGAAGTACGGGACATTGTGGATGGCAGAGAGATTGTTTCAAAGCAGTTAACTATTGACTGCACAGATTGGGATATTTTGTATGAAGTTAGCAGCCGCAATGAATTCAGAGCTAAATTTCCCCGCAAATACCTTACAATATATGATTTCAAATGGTTTGACAAATTGCAATTTTGGAATTATGATGAATACTATTATTGATTTTTAATACGTGCAGAGTTTATTATTTTGCTTAAATGAACTGATCGTAAGTTTACATAGGGAGTTTTGTATTATGAGAAATATTATGATAAATAATAAGAAAATTCTTGTCGTAGCAGTGCTTTTTGTAACTATTGTAGGAGTATTTTTATGCCTGGTGATTAGTGGAGTTTTTAGGGAATCTGCGAACGTTTATGAAATGGAACATATTGAAACACTGTATCTGTTTAGTTTTAATGATATTGAGCAGTTACAAACATTTATCGACACGCCTTCACTCGAAACAGTCCTGTCTTTAGACAAAAAGCAAAAACAGTTTTCCGAGTTAACTATCAAAGATAAAAGCGATGCTTTTAGCGAATACTTTTGGATTGACCACTACACATATGATAAAGGTCGCATAGAGGAATCTACTGAAATGCTTCGAGTCGGAAATATGAATTTAACCGCCGAGCATGTCAGAAAACTGACGGATCCAAATGCTTTAACAGAGTTTTTTAACAAAAATAAGGTAAGCGGAGATGTAAAACAAATGGCTATGATAAGTGTTAGCCCTTATTCTACTATAATTTACTGGGTACAGACTGAAAAGGAAGATTATTACATATTCAAGTATATTAAATACAATATCTTCTTCACAGATGTATACTATGCGTATAAAACATTTACTTCAAAAAATGTCGGTAATTCAATCGATAAGTACTTTAACAATAAACATCGTAGCTGTTAGCCGAGTGTGCGTGACAATAGTAATGTATACAACTGAAAATGACTTCCGAAGTAAAATGAATAACAGAGTTATTTTTAATAATATGGATAATAAAACGAGGAGGCTGTATCATGGATGACGAGAGAAAAAAAGAGCTTAAAGAGTTGTTTTGTAACAAACTCAAATGGGAATTTATAAGTTTTTTGATAATACTTGTAATATTTGTCGTAACTACTGTAATTGATTTTATCAAATCTCTTTTTTAAATTTATTTGTTAAACAGCAATTGTATTTTGTAAATATGTGAGGAAGTTATGAAAAAATATTATATTTTATGTTAGTCTTTATTGAGTATATGTGTTAACATGTTATCGAAAATATAAAAAGAGGAATTTGAGGCGTATCAGTTATCAAAGATAAATAAATTTTATCAGGAAGAGGAGAAGTACTTATGAATAAACGAATTTTATTAAGGAACATAGTGTTTTATTGTCTTTCATTAATTCCATATATAGCACTTTGGTACTTTTTGCTGGGACTCATCGGATATGCTTCTTGGGAAGGTATACTGTCCGTTATAACAGATGCTTTTGGCGAGATTGTTTCAAACAGTCTTATTGTATTTGGATTTGTAGCGGCTGCCTCGGTTATATACCTGCCGTTTATTTTCGGAAAGAACAAATGGTGGTTATCGCAGGTTATAGGGTATACTTTGACGATTATTTTTGCAGTTGGATCATACGTGATTATTATTTTGGGCGATCAAAAATTTGATACTTTTTCTCCGGAACTGTGGATGGAATATCCCGGAAGAAGAACAACGATGTATACCTCCTTTGTTGAACAATACGAACCTGAAGGAAAAGAACCAGAGGAAATAATCAAGTTGCTTGGACAACCGGACAAAGTGTACGAAAACGGTGTTTGGTATTATGATTCTACATGCAGAAACGGCGTAGTTGTTTCCTTTGAGGACAGAAAGGTTGATTCCGTTTGGATTTCAGATTAATTATAGAATAAAGCGCTTGGATTTATTACACCTGTATTGCCAAATAAATTTCAGAAAAACTGATATGACAAGATAAAGGAGAAAAAAGTGCTGAACGAATAATCTGGAGGATGTATGAAAAGAATTTTGAAAATCATTGTGATTGTCATTTTATTGGCTGGTCTTGCAGGTATTGCTTTGTACATAAAGGATACGTCATATGACTGTATTGTTGAATGTGTCACTATGGAAGAAGCTTTACAGATTGCTGAAACAAATTCTAATTGCTGTATTGTAGAGTTCTGCCATGGAGCAACAGGGGCAAGATATAACATTGCCTACGGTGAATATGCCGGATCTGATGTAGAACTGATTGGAGATTACACGCCTTCGGTTAATCTTAGCGGAGTTTTTTCGTATGCGGATAACAAGTTTCTCATTTATTACAGTTCTACATTAAATGATGATAATCTCGGACAATTTAATACAGATCCTTTTTATGAAGATTGTTTTACGCTGCAAGTAGAAGATTGGTATCCAATCTCGCCTGTTCAGCGGCAATATCAGTTCAGAGATTATCAAAATGGAAATTTAAAAAGCCGGTTGTTTTACCCGCGTGATTGCATTGATGAATTTGATCTGATCAATCATGACTATATTCCGGGATAATATCAGAATATTCACGACTTTTGGCAATGTAATTTAAGCTGATCGTTTATAAGAAAGGGTTAGAGATGAAGAAAAAAGTTTACTGATAATTTTTATCTGCGTTATATTTGCTGTTTCGTGTACTAAGTCAAATATAGAGGAGAGCCAAAAAGATTAATATGAAAGCGTTTCTATAATTCAACTAATTTGCGAACCGGAGAAATATCACGATAAAAAAATTGAGATAAAAGGATTTGCAGAGATATCTTTTGAAGGCACAGCTTTATATTTATGTAAAGAAGGTTGGTATTACTTTTCAAGCGAGGCTGTTTGGCTGGGGATTGATAGTGAGATAATAGATGATGAGCTAGGGTGGAGAATAAATGGCGAGCTAATATCAGAAAAGGAGGCAATAGAAAGATATAGCGGAAAATTTGTAGAAATTGAAGGTACGTACGACATGAATTTGTATGGACATCTTGGGCATTTTCCTTTCGGTACAGTTTCTGTAACAAGAATAAGAGAACGTTCAGATTTTAATAGGTATATGTATATAGATCCAAATAATCCAAACTATTTACCTGAATATGCGGAGGAATATGGAAAGTATTATTTAAATGATTAATCCAGAGTATAAGTAAAATCTTTTGAATGTCCCTCTTAAGAGATTCTTATAAACGAGGCAGACAGCGGAGCTGATGAATTACCTGTTAGTCAAAAAGAATCACTTTACGTATTAGTTGAAATTTTAAAAAATGGCCAGGGAATACGTGAAATCGGCGGTCATAGAGATTATAAAATAGCACTGTATGTCCCGGAAATAAGTTATATGATGTAGTGGAGGACTTAAAATGAATATACTGGCAAAAATCGCTAATAACACGTTAATAAAAAGGATTGGTTGTATTTTATATCTGCTTTTGACCATTATGAGACTTTTTACTGCTTCTGTTTGTATACAGCGTGAGGAAGATCCTACAATCATTTTGAAGTGTATACCAACAAACGAAATTACTTTTGGTGGAGCTGATACTGAAATACAAAAGCAGTACGAAAAACATATATGGTTCAAAAATGATTCATTTATTGACTTAATACATCTGGGAAAAATGGAAGTAGTGAATGATGTATATTTATTCCTGATGGATGCATGGTTAATATTAACTGGAATTTTTGTGATTGTATATACAACAAAAAGGATATTTTGGAAATATAAAAAAAGAATATGATGTGTTAACTGTGTATATTCAAATATAATAATTCTCAAGATTATTATATAGAGTTAATATCTTTACAACCCGGTAATGTAGATGTTTCTGATTCCATTGGTACAGATTTTTCGAGTTTAGAACGAGAAGTAGGTCCGGACGGTGAAACCTATGTAATTTACTATGCATTTTTGGATAACCTGCCGGATTCATATAAAGTGACGCTTGGAGGTAATGTTATTAATTTATTTGATTGACTTTTTTCACAGAAATTCATACAAGTTTTTAATGAGTTCAGTGCTGAAACTAAAGTTTTTATAAAATAAAAATAAAGATATAAGTATTTCACACATACGACAAAAGATGAAATTGAAAAAGTTTAATAAATAATTTGAATATATGAAAATAAAATTGAGGAAGGAAAACAGATGGGATTTATAAAGCAAGTAGCAAAGATCGTAAAAATATTTTTTATTGCGATATTGTCTTTGTTTTTAATAATATGGCTTGCGGCTCTTATGAAATGTGAAGTGCTGACTTTACTTCACCGAGAAGAATTTGAAACCATATATAGAGAGAATACAATGTTGGGTGAAATAGATTATTTGAAGGTTTTGGAATACTCAGAAGAGTATGCGAGGGTTTATTATGTGTCTGAAAATCGAAGCGCCGGCGACATACTTAGTTTTGTTAAACAAGGCGATAAATGGAAATATGATAATTGGGAGAGAACAGTGTGGTCGGCGACCGGAAGCGCGTCTGAGGTAATTTGGCCATACTGGTGGCATTTCATATATGGCGGCCTGTAACAATAAACACCGAAAAAAATCATAGCAAAAAATAAGAGGGACTGTGCCTTATGATGGAACAGTCCCTTAATTTCTATACTGATATTATGTTTTATTATGTTTGACCGTTGCTTTTTCTGTATAGCAGCGGTGTTTTTCCGTACTTTTCTTTAAAAACTCTCGAAAAATTGCTTGAATTGCCAAATCCGGAAACAAATGCAATTTCTTCAACCGGCTTTTTTGTGGTTTCCAATAAATTTTTTGAGTATTCCAAACGCTTGTCAATAATGTATTGCATGACGGTTTGTTTTTTTATGTCGGAAAACATGTGCGACAGATAATATTTGCTGATGTGGCAGGCGGAAGAAATCTGCGCTAAATTGATAGGCTCAAGATAGTGCTCGTCTAAATATTTAATTACGTCATCCAGCACACATGGCTCTTCAAATACCGTCGAAACATCGTCAAATTTGTTAATAAGTCGGTAAATGTACATAAGCAGAGTTATGGCAGTATTTTTTGCAATTTCAGCATAAAATGTGTCTTTTCCTGCCATTTCATCTACTATTAAAGAAAAATATGTCCTGAAAACTTCTTCCAAGTCTCCGGAATGGTATATGTTGCTGTAATCCGGCGGTATCAGATGATTTGGCGGAAGTCCTGTGATTTCCACCTTGTCAAGTCCCAGAAACAAAAGTTTTAACGGAGCACTGTCGCTGCTCTGCTCAGTGTGTTCCTGACCGGCATTGTATATGACAATATCGCCTTGCTCAATATTGTATGTCTCTTTGTTTAAAAGAATCTGACCTCTCCCTTTCATTACAAAAAGGATTTCTGCAAAATTGTGCACGTGTTTATTGTCTTTCCAGCCTTTTTGCTGGCTTAAAATTCCCGAATACAGAAGCTTCGGTTTTAACTTGAAAGAATATTGCTTGCTTATTACAAAATGCTGACGTTCTTCACTGTTGTATCTGTGCGTGATTTTCAACGGAGTGTTCCCACCTTTCGTATCAATCCATAACAGAGTTAATAAGTTTAAATTCTTTAGTTAAATTATAACATTTTAACCTTTAATAGTCAATGATTTTATTAATTTTAACAAATATTGCTGTATATATTGAGCATTTTTGAATATTGTTTTTAGTAGAATAATAGTGTATACTGCATTTGTAAGGTAAGACTAAGAATAGAAGAAAGGAGTGTTAAACATGTCCCAAACCATTTTGGAGATGAAAAACATCGACAAGTATTTTTCCGGCGTACACGCTTTAAAATCGGTTAACTTTGACCTAAGGGCTGGAGAAGTGCACGCACTCATGGGAGAAAACGGAGCCGGTAAATCAACACTTATGAAAGTGCTGACCGGTATCCATACAAGGGATGCGGGAGAAATTACTTTGTTCGGTAATAAAGTAAATTTCACGGATATATCGCAGTCGCAAAAAATGGGCGTCAGCATGATACATCAAGAGCTGAATATGATGAACCATTTGACTGTAGCACAGAACATCTATATAGGAAGGGAGCCGTTAAAAGGCAATTTTTACATAGATGACAGAAAAATGGAAAAAGAAGCGAAAAAGCTTTTTGACAGAATCGGTATAAACATTGATCCGTCAGTGGTGCTTGGAACATTGACCGTTGGAAAGCAGCAAATGGTCGAGATTGCAAAGGCTATTTCCTTTAATTCCAAATTGTTGATTCTGGATGAGCCGACCGCAGCTTTAACACAAACCGAGGTTGAGGAACTGTTTGCTATCATGAACGATTTGAGAAGCAAAGGAATCGGCATGATTTATATCTCACACAGAATGGACGAAATCAATAGGATTTCCGACAGAATAACCGTTATGAGAGACGGTGAATACGTAGGTACAATGCTTACGAAAGACACGACTAAAGATGAGATCGTGAAAATGATGGTAGGCCGTGTGGTTTACGGAGATAAAAAAGAGCACAGCAATGTAAAAGAAGACGCACCGGTGGTGTTAGAAGTAAAAAATCTGTGCAGCTCCAATACCGTCAAGAATGTAAGCTTTAAATTAAGAAAAGGTGAGATATTAGGCTTTTCGGGACTCATGGGCGCCGGCAGAACTGAGGTCGCCAGAGCGATTTTCGGCGCTGACGTTTTCCATTCAGGAGAGATATATGTAAATGGTAAAAAGGTTACCATAAAGGATCCATATACTGCGGTAAAAAACGGAATATGCTATTTATCGGAAGACAGAAAAAGATACGGTCTTATGCTTGATAAATCGGTTGCGGAAAATACCGCACTCAGCTCGCTTGAAAAGTTTATTAAATTCGGATGGATAAGAGATAAGCAGATTGCAAATGAATCAAGAAAATATAATGAGAAGTTAAAGACAAAAACTCCCTCAATGGAGCAGCTTTTGAAAAACCTTTCAGGAGGAAACCAGCAAAAAGTTATTATCGCCAGATGGCTTATGAAAGATTCAGATATTTTCATCTTTGACGAGCCGACAAGAGGAATAGATATCGGCGCAAAGAGTGAAATGTATGAACTCATGGAAGAGCTTGCGGCGAACGGAAAATCAATAATCATGATTTCTTCAGAGCTTTCTGAAATACAAAGGTTAAGCGACCGGGTAATCGTAATGTGTGAAGGAAGAATAACCGGAGAGTTGGATATCAAGGATGCGACTCAAGAAGAGATTATGAAATACGCCACGATGAGGGAGGAAAACTATGCAACAGCTTAAATCAAACACAGATAGAGAAATGTCGGTAACACAAAGGATTTTCTCAAAAGGCAAACAAAACTTTATTATTGTTGCCGCTTTAATTGTTCTTGTTCTTATTTTTGCACTTTTAAATGCTAACTTTTTAAGCTCATACAACATACTCAGTATGACGCAGTCGTTAGTACCGTACGCAATTATGGCGCTCGGAGTCACGTTCGTCATAGCAACCGGCGGAATTGACCTGTCTATCGGTACTGTCTGTATTGCTTCAGCGGTTGTCGCCGGCAAGCTTCAGATGATGGAAGACATGCCCATGCCGCTTTGGATGACGATACCGGTAATGATTGTTATAGGCGCTCTGTTTGGACTCATAAACGGAATATTGATAGCAAAGCTTAAGCTTCCCGCTTTTATCGCAACGCTTGGCACTATGATGTTTGCAAGAGGATTAAGCGCTATCTTAGTGTCAGTACCAAACATTTTCTATCCGAACGGAACATGGTTCAATAAAGTCTTTTCAAATGCCAACGGCGTACCGTCGGGATTGTTCTGGCTGATTGGATTTTGGATTGTGTGTATGTACTTGATGTATAAATGCAAAATAGGACGTTACATACTTTCTATCGGAAGTAATGAGGAAGCAACCCGTCTTTCCGGCGTAAAAACCGATAATTACAAGATGATAGCATACATATTCAGCGGACTCGGCGCAGGTATTGCCGCAATCTTCTGGGCAGCATCATTCTCAACCGTTGCCGCGGCTACCGGAAACGGTATGGAACTTGACGCAATCGCAGGCGTTTACATAGGCGGAACAAGCGCAGCAGGAGGTGTAGCTTCAATAAGCGGTTCGGTAATCGGATCTCTTATGCTGGTTGTTATCAGAAGCGGACTAAACTTTGTGCTGGCGAAGTTCAATCTCAACTTGAATTCCACCTACGTAACGTTTGTTTTGACAGGTATAATCGTAGTAGTAGCCGTATTGATGGATGTTATCAAGAATAAAAACGCCGCTAAGGTTAAGATCCCCGGAGCAAATAAAAAGGGCAAAGCCAAGTAACTTAAATTAGCGTAATTACAGTAAAATATCCTAAGCAGCCTGAAACCACCTAAACAATGCAGACACTTAAAGCAAAAACATAAAAACCAAAAACCAAAAACCAAAAACCAAAATTTAAGAAAGAGGGTAAAACGTATGAATTTCAAGAAAAACTGGAAAAAGGTAGCAACACTATTTTTAGCAGGCGCATTGGCATTTAGCATGGTTGGATGTACAAATAACTCAGACAACGACGCAAAAACAATCGCAGTTGTTGCGAAAGGCGAGTCACACGCTTTCTGGCAGTCAGTTAAGGCAGGAGCTGTGGCAGCAGGTGAAGAGTACGGTTATAATATTACTTTCCGCGGACCGGCGAGCGAATCTGCAAAGGATCTTCCTTCTCAGAAGGAAATGGTTCAGACAGCTTTGTCTAATAAGGTTGACGGTTTGGTTCTCGGAACAATCGGAGAAGGCTTTGTTGATTTGCTGAGCTAGGCTTATGACAGCAAAATTCCGGTAGTTCAGTTTGACAGCGGCGTTTGGGCAAATGATATTGCAGCATTGGACCAGGCTGGAAAGAATCCTATAATATCTTCTGTTGCTACAAGCAACGTACTTGCGGCTGCATTGAATGCAGAGAAATTCTTTGAAGCTATAAAGGGCGATATAGCTGCTTCTGAAGATACATATGTTGTAGGCGTAATACAGCACGATGAAACACAAACAGGTATTGACAGAGCTAATGGCTTTATTGATAAATTTACCGAGTTAGCTGACGCAGACGAAACCACAAAGGGAAAATATGTAATCGAACATGAAATTAAGCCCGGCGACGCAGACAACGCTTATAAGGCAGCTTTGGAAGCTCTTTATGAAAAGGGTGCGAAAGCAATATTCATGTCTAACGAAGGCGTAGTTAAGCAGGTATATGACGCAATTGCCGCAGCCGGAACAAAATATGACGCTATCAAGTTCAGCGGATATGACGCAGGAACAAAGCAGATTGAATGGATGAAGAAGACCACCGGTCCGAAGCTTGTAGGATCTGTTGCCCAGGATTCATACCAAATCGGATATCAGGCAGTTGAGCAGGCTGTGTTTGCAATAGAAGGCAAAACCGTTACTCCGAAAGTTGATATCTCCGGAGCATGGTGGGATGCGACAAACGTTGATGAAATGGTAAAGAGTAATCTGGTTTACCAAGGATAATTAAAGTTAGCCGCATCTCCTAAAAGGTGCGGCTATCATAAATAAAGGCATGGAAAATCAGGAATTCGTACCGTTTCTGTGTAGTTTTCCGATACCAAGGCAAAAGGAGATGTACGATGTGCTGAAAAATGTTCCCAGAATTTTATCTCCGGATTTGATAAAAGTGCTTATGGAGATGGGGCACGGCGACGAAATAGTAATTGCCGACGGCAATTTCCCGTGTTATTCCAATAACGACAGAGTTATACGAATGGATGGAAACGGGGGAAACGACGTTTTAGAAGCGATTATCAGCATGCTTCCGCTTGACTCCTACGTAGATGAAAATGTATTCTTGATGAGTGTTGTCGATGGAGATGACGTTGAGACACCGATTTGGAATGACTATAGTGAAACTCTAAACATATATGAAGGCTCAAACGCAAAGATAGGATATTTGAGCCGGTTTGAGTTTTACGATAGGGCTAAAAAAGCCTATGCTGTTGTCGCTACCAGCGAAGATGCCCTGTATGGCAATATAATTTTGAAAAAAGGCGTTTTAAAATAAATTAAATGCTTTCAAGCCTCCGGAGCAGTTAAAGCCGTAATAACTGTTTCGGGGACTTGTTTTTTGTATGGTATTGTGCATGCGCAATGCATTATTCGAATTAAAGGAAAATTAAAGTTGTGGCATTTTTGCGTACCTTGACATAAATAGCTCGATATGATAAAATCCATGTTGTAAAAAAGTATTTATGATTTAAAAACAGTAAAAGGAGCCTTTCATTGAAAAAAGGAAGAATAACAGTATTGTTGGTTTTTATACTTGTTCAGACCGCTTTTATTTGGACAAATTCCGTGCTTTCACAAGAATCGTCGGGGCAAATGAGCGGAGAGCTGACAAGTTTGATAAAGGATATGTTAGGACTAAGAGAGCGAGTATCCGATGAATTTTTGCACCATATAATCAGAAAAACAGCACATTTTACCGAATTCTTTATATTGGGTGCGTTGTATACGATGATACGGGCTTGCTTACCGGTAAAAATACGTAGTGCTCTGCTGATTTTTCCGGCATTCGCAACCCTTGCTACGGCTGTCACGGATGAGTTTATACAGTTATTTACAAACCGCGGAAGTTCAGTGTCAGATGTCGTACTTGATTTTTGCGGAGCACTGTGCGCTATTATCATTTTTGAGCTTGTAATATACCTTTATAGAACGAATAAAGCACTCAAAAGGGGAGAGGGCAGTGAATGAGAAGTGAATGAGATAAGAAACCTTGCCCTGATGAATAAGAAATACAAAGAATTTAATCCCGTTGATTACGGAGAGCAGCAGTGTGAACCCGGACATTCATACGGCCCGGCAATAAGAAAATACACGCTTATACATTATGTTTTTTCCGGAAAAGGCGTATTTATCAACCAAAACGGTACTTATACCGTGACAGCCGGAAAGGCTTTTTTGATAAGGCCGGGGGAAGTAACGACATATAAGGCAGACGGTGAAACTCCGTGGTCGTACATATGGATTGGTTTTGACGGTGAAATGTCGGATGAATTTCATAAGTTGCCGGATATACTTGAGCCGAGCGCCGCGGTATTTGCAGAGATGAGAAAGGTTTTTGAGTATCGTGGGACAGCCGAGGAATACCTTGCCGGCAAGCTGTTTGAGCTGTATGCCGGACTTTTTAACGGCGAAAACGACAGCGAAAACTATATTTTAAAAATATACAACTTTGTTGAAACAAATTATAATACACGCTGTGATGTTTCTGATATTGCTTCTGCAATGAATCTCGAACGGCATTACCTTGCACGGCTTTTTAAACAGAAAACGGGAACAACACTAAAATCATATATAACGGCAAAACGCATGGAAGAGGCAAAAAAACTATTGACAGCCGGGCAAAAAGTTTCGTATGTTGCGCAGATGACCGGGTATGCCGATACATTTACTTTTTCTAAAATGTTTAAAAAGCAGTATGGATTATCCCCTGTAAATTGGGTGCAGTCAAATATAAAAAATCGCAGCTGATGATTGGTTGCTTTTTAAAGCAAAAACAGGCACGCAAATAATGATAAATTTCACCGGCTGAGAAAATGTTAAAATCGTAGCTTGAATAAAAAAATAACCGTTCAGATTGTTTGATAAGGTCTGAACGGTTTTTATGTTTGTATGAGATTTGTGAATTACTCAATTAGAACGTTTTATTAGAGTTGATCAAATATGCGGGCGTTTTGACATCTGTTTTAATTGTTTTGAGAAAACAACTTCAAGAAATCGTTTAGATACATTATTTCATGACCATATATTTCTTTTCCGGAAAACAAATAGTCCCAATTTTGCTCACAATATGTAAGAGCTTTGGGCTTTGGAAAAACCAACCAAATTTGTTTTGAATATTTATCACTAACGGGAGAAACGAATAATTCTTTTCTGTAAAGGCTTATTTCTCTACGGTAATCTTTTGAAAGCTCCGGTTCTGTTCCTGAGTTATTGTATACGTTATAAACCCAATTTTCGTATTTTCTTACCTCAAAAATAAATCTGGTTCGAGTTTTTTCAATGTTCCAGCGACTATGAGTGGAGATATAGGAAATAATACTGACTTCGTAATTTTTTTCATCTGCTTTTATAATAATATCAGGCAATCCTTTTTTTCCGAAGATTATCTTAAGCGGATTGCGCTGAAATTGAACAACAGCGTGCGTTTTGGATATTTTTTTGATTTTTGTAAATAGCCGGATCATATTTATAAGATACCAAAAGACTTTATACATGGCATAAATTATAAATAGAGTCGCAAAAATTATAACCAGATACTTTATGACAATAAAAAACATAAAACTATCCCCCATACGAGCAATATTTTAATTCAGCAAGCTAAATCATAAATCTATAATTTTTAAGTTAATTGTATATGAGCAGCTTAAAAGAATTTGGGTCTGGATATATATCTGTCATGAAAAATTGAATCCTGCCAGTCTACCTGTGCACTTTTCCATATTTTTGAGCATATGAAAAGAATAATGCATAAGTATACGGAAAAATAAATAATATAACAGATGAAATATCCTAAATAGTCCTGAAAGGCTAATTTACCCGACAGTAGAACTTCTCTAAATCTATTTGTCCATTTCAAGTATGTAAGTTCGTATAAAATTGAAGTTATATACGAAAAAAAGCTGGAATTTAAGATACTATCGTATCTTGAGCAAATAATTAACCTGAGAATTTCACCGGGTAATATCATAATCAAGGCTTTTTTTAAGCCTTTGGCTCTTGTGTCTGTAGGCTCATATTGCATGGGAATAACTTTTTTTAAATAAAAGGTTATAATTGTGATAGAAGTTATGAATATTAACGGTATAATTATTACGCAGGAAAATATGACACTTAATACATTAGAAAATTCAGTGATTTCCAAAACTGTGGCTGCTTTTAAAATATAATATCCGAGGGCTGAAGCAGCATAATTTGCAGCAAGAGTAATTACAGCGTAGATAATAAGGTCCTGTGGACGAACTCCATTCTTCGTTTTCATAAGTACCTCCCTCAAAATATAATGTATTTTTTATTGGAATTATCGATGTTGAAATTTAACCTGCTTTTTTATATCTACAGTAGTACAACATAACAATATCTGTTTTCAACAAAGTATTTAAACTAAACCGGTCTTTCCATACTTAATAAAAAAGGGGGAAATTTATCATCAATTCCCCCCAATTTTTCAAGTATGTATATATAACTAATATTGCTTGTATTGGCGGTAATAAATTGTTGAACTTTATATCTGCCGGCAAGTTAATACTTTATATACTTCTATTCATCATTTTTAATTAAAGATAATCTTCAAGTGACTCTCCGTCAAGGAAGTAATCCGTAAGTAAGTTAAAGGTATCGTCGTCAACATTGTTTCTTACATACGTTATAAATTCCGAACGTTCCGCTTCTGACATGACATTTTTAACAATGTCCTCAACCTGACTTATTTTGTCCTCGTATTCAGTCTTGACGTAATCAGCATCTATAAACACACCCGAAGCCGCGTCTTCCAGAACTTCCTCAACTGTGGATACAACGATTGTTCTCACGTCACGCTGATTCTTTGTTGAAAGCGGAATACTTCTGAATTGCTCCAATGCAGACTCAAGAGCCGCAATGATCTCCGGATCATTTTCGTTTTCTTCGGAAAGCTCAAATACTGCATAAAATGTTGTGTCTTGTTTTATAGCGTACGATGCTACATCTGTTTTACTGCCGTTTTCCTCAAGTGACCAATACTTGAATACGTAACCGGATTTTTCAGGGTTAGATATTTCTTTAGCGTATTTTCCGCGCTCAACCTTTTGAGTGTCAAGCGTTTTGCCCTCTGAAACAAATTTTACTGAATATGTTATTGTTACGGTAGTACCGCCGCCGTTTCCGCCGCCAGAAGGTTGCTTCTCAAAAACGGCGTTAAAAACAACTGCTTCTTTAACCGGATATTTTTCAACGTCAACGACTGAGGAACCGGTACCTACGGCCCACCCTTTGAATGTGTAGCCTGACTTTGAAGGAGCATAGGGAAGGGTAGGGCTTTCACCGTAAGCTACCGTCTGAGTTGAAACTAACAGTGTGGAATCAACCATAAAGCGCACTGTAAAGGTTTGCTTCTTATATACTGCATATAGGGTTTTGTCTTCAAGGAACACAAATTCTGAGTCGACAATAACTTCCTCTTCTTCAGATAATGACCAACCGGCAAAAACGTAACCTTCCGGTGCGTTTTGAGCTGTCGGGAAAGTATCAAGTGTATTGCCGATTTCTACTTGTTTTGTTTCAGTTTTGTCACCATCAACAAAAGTGAGTGTACATTTTATAGGTTCAATTCTGGTTGAATATGGAGCAAGAGCAGATGCAAGTTCAAACCTGCGTATAGGCTCTGTTGCACGGAAAGTGTTATTCTCTTCAAGGGGGATAATTCCGTTCTTGACTATCGCCTCTACATATTTTTTTGCCCAATCGGGCACTTCGTCGCTTATTGTAATAGGCAAATCAAACTCATAAGGCTTGATTATTCTATAAAGGATTACGCATACCTCTTGACGTGTAATGTTGTCATTTGGGCGGAAATTTCCTGTTCCCTCATCACCCAGTACATATCCGGCTTTTTGTGCAGCAAGTACGTACGGCATATACCACTCATTTGTGTCAAGATCCGGAAAACCAGCCGCATCTGCGGTGTCAGTGTAACCGAAAGTAAGATTAATCATTTTACACATTTCAGCTCTGGTGAGATTGCCGTTGGGGCGGAATGTCCCGTCCGGATATCCTTCCAGAACCCCATTTTCAACGAGTTTATAAACTGCGTCTTTGTAAGGAGCGTCTTCGGGAATGTCTGAAAAAGAAATTTGTGTTACGGTGTCAGTAGTCACAGCTGAATTATCTGATTGTGTGGGCGCTGTTTCCTGTACGGCAGAATCTTCTTGTGCGTAAGCTGAGAGTGCCGTGCACGCAAAAATTATCAATGTTATCAGCAGCGCATACGTTAAAAGTTTTTTCATTGGCTTTCCTCGTCTTTCATTTATGAGTGTGGCAGACAGTTTCCTGTCTGCCACGGTTTTATTCTGTTATATATACTACCGCGTAATTAAATTTCACTTGCATCAAGGAAATATGCTCTGAAAAATTCTGCGGTCATATCTCTGAACTTGATTTCTTTGTTATCTGCTCCGCCGAGGTAAATGTCGAATATCGAGTTTATGCTGTACATTTCATCAGCGGTACCTGTAAACAGTCCGTGGAGAAGTGTCTTAGCTTTTTCGTATTCAGCTTCGCCGTATACACGATTAAGAGCCGAATTTACATATCTATCGAGTATTGCTTCAATTCTTGCACCAAAGCGAGCTTCAAATTTTTCATACGCAGATTCGTAAATCTGTCCGGCAGTTGCATTATCCTCAAGCTTGGTCAAGTATTCGTCAAGTCCGTACTTTTTGAGGTATTCGAGCATTGTAGGATCGGATTCGATGCTTTCGACAAACTCCGTGAGTGTTGACGGGAAACCGTTAACAGCGTAGTCTACGATAAATCCGTTTACCATATTGACAAATGCGAGAACCTTGTCTTCGGCAACATCCAACACAGCATCTCTATCTGCCTGCGGAACATTGCTGTCATCGTAGTACCATGACATACCATCGTCAATTATCAAAGCAAGTGCTTTCAAAATTCCGTAGTAGTCATCGAAACTCTTTAATGAATATCCGCTTGTAGCAGCTTCGTATCCATTATCTGTACCATCTACCCATGCAGATATATCAAGATATTCTTCGTAAGCATCTTTGTAAGGATTGTTTTCGTAGTACTGATAGTACACACCAAAGTTTTCATTGGAGGCGAGCTGACCTTCTGCAAACGCTTTCATATCTTTTACATATTGAAGCATAGGAGCGAGGATATCTGTGACAGGATTGATTTCAATATTTATTCCAGAGCTTACGTAATACGTTCCAGTCGGATCAGCTTCAGCGTTTGTTATGGCTGTTTCAAGTTCGGTAATATAGCTGTTGAAGAAGCGATTATAAAGAGTTTCTATTGCTTCAACCGGTATTACAGAAAGAGCTTTCTCAGGAATTTTTGTTTTGAAGAATTCAAAGTCATAGTTCTTCAGCGCATCAAGTATAGGCTCTAAGATGAACAGTACTTGAGAGTTAACAGTAAGAGAATTTTCTTCTTCAAACTGTCTCATCATTTCGCTTATAGGTAATTCGTAATCGGGATTACCCTGGTTTTCCGTGCCGACTGCTTCCCATACGAAATTTTCAAGGTTTGCTTTTCCCACTAAATCAATTAACTTAACAAATTTCTTCTGGTTAAGTATGTTTTTATCAGTGGTGTTATCAATTATTCCACGGCTGACCATAGTGCTTAGCAATTTGTCGCTTACACCGCTGTCAAATGCGGTTTTCACAGTATTTTCGTTGATGAAGAGTATATCCTTGAAGGTATCCATAGCTCTTTCACCATCGTTGTAAGGAGCGTAAATCGTAAGAGGTGTGGAAGAGAGATTCGGAGCTGATATTCTGATATATGCAAACTTAGAGTTGTCATAAATATCTAAATCTCCTGTGATTGCAACAGTTTCATCAAATTTATCCCACTCTGTTCCGTTTACGTACCACCACTCGTTTGTGATGACATGCTTGTCATCTATTCCGAGCGTTCCGTAGATAGAAGCGATGTCTGCGTTTCTCTCAAATCCGTCCCAAGAGGTAGGTTCCGGAATGTCGGAAGCATCAATTGTTTCACCGTGAGCTACTTCAAGAGTCTTAATCGGATCGTCGTCAAGAGCTATGTTGTAGAAGTTAACGGTATATTTCTCACTTACAAAGTAAGCATAAACTGTCATATTTTCAGTTACAACTGTGTCAGCAGTTATCTCAGTACCGGTACCGTTTTCGCCGGTAAACCATCCGGAAAACATCTTATTTTCTGATGTAGGATCAGCGGGAAGAGAAACGAGCTTCTCACCTGAAATTACATTTACTTTTGTATACTCGGTGTCGTTAACAATGAACGTCACAGTAAATACTTCTTTGTCGGTAAACACCGGTACGAACTCGGTATCGGAAGTAACCTCATACGGGAAAGCAACTACATCGGAGGTACCCTTGAGAGCCCATCCTACGAATGTTTTGCCATCCGGAGCTTCCGGAGCAGTGTCAGGAGCAGTTATGCTTGTCTTGTATTCGACATCATTAATTTCTTTGAATGCAGTTGTTGCTTCGGTGTCCTCATAGAATGTTACGTCATACTTGTTGATTTCGTAAATAGCGTACAGTTCAAAGGAGTATCTTACCGGTGTGGAGAAGTCATAAGCTTCTTCACCTTCTTCGGTTTCGGACCAGTATTTGAAAGTGTAACCTGTCTTAGCAGGTGCGGTTATTTCATTAACTCTTTGACCTGATTTTACAGTCTTTGTTTCATATTCCTCACCGTCTACATTAAATATTACGGTGTAATATGTGGTTGTTCCGCCTCCGCCGACATTACCGCCGGTAGATCCACCGGGAGTAATTATTTCTGTCTGCTCTTTCAAGAAAGTAGAACCTGTGAGATCGGTAAAGTTTCTGAAAGGAGCGTCAGTACGGTAGTTGTTGAAATTAACAATTCCGTTCTGGTCGTAAACAATAACACCGTCTCTTACGGTTACATTTTTGAATGTTACTTTGCCTTCACCGCCGCGGAGAATTATTTTGCCGTTTACGGTTACAGATGATAAATCAAAGTCGCCGGCACCTACGCCGTCGGAAATTACCAAATCGCCGTTAATAACAACATTTTCAAGGTGAACGCCCGGCGTGCGTATCATAACTGAGCCGACGTTGGCAACAGAAGTATGATATCCGGGAACATCAATGTAAGTCTTGAAAATATTGTGGAAGACCTGAGCAAGCTCGGCACGTGTAATATTCGCCAACGGCTTGAATGAACCGTCAGGATAACCATTGACATATCCGTTCTGCGACATAACGATTATTGCATTACGTGCCCAGTCGCTGATATCATCTTTATCGGTGAATCTGTCAAGCGCTGAAGCGTCAGTCCCTGACAGACACAAAGCTCTTGCAAGAACAAGGAAAACTTCTTGTCTTGTTATGTAGGCGTTCGGAGAAAAAGTAGTATCACTTGTTCCGGTGATAGCGCCCATTTGGTAAGCTTTTGCAACATCTTCATAAAACCAGTCGTCGGGAGAGACGTCGGTGACATGAGAAATGTCAGCCTTGGCGGTTGCCCCGAAAGCTCTGGTAACAAAGGCGGCAAGTTCAGCTCTGGTAAGGGCCTTGCCTGGTTGAATCAGCTTGTTGTCGTTCCCGAGAAACAAGCCGTTGTCCACGGCCGACGTCATGGCCTCTGTTGACCAATCGTTCGGAAAATCAAGAAAGTCACTTACACTTGCTGCAAATGCTATCGGCTGTAACAGCATAAGCATTGTCAGCAGCGATGCGATTAAACGCTTAAATCTTTTCATTGAATTCCATCCTTCCTGTTAGTTTTTTATTTTTTCTTATTTGTATAGACTGATGTAATAGGCCTTTTTCAGTTCTTTTTCCTGAGCATAGGCTTTGTTGATTGCATCCACAAGTGAAGTATCCTTGCCTTGAGCTTTCATAAGAGCAGTAAGCTCGTCGGTAACTGCCTTAACTTGGGCATCACATTGAGCTTCGAGCCCTGCGATATATGACATGTTATCGGCGACAATCTGAGCTTTTTTGGCATTTGTTTGCTGAGAAGATGGGAGCGCCTTGTAGTCAGAAATGATTTTGTTTTCGAATTCCGACAGAAGCGCTAAAAAGTTTCCCTTAATTACGTAAATTTTAGCTACAAGATCTGCAACCTTTTTGTTGTATTCGTCCTCTGACAAAGCACCGGACGGTGTACTTGCAGTGTTAGTGTTTGTTTGCGAAGATCCTGCTGCACTGGAGTTTCCGGAAGAGGATGATGTTGTTTGATTGTTTTGAGTTGTTCCGGAGTTGTTTGAAGAATCAGACGACTGGGAAGAAGAATTTTGAGAACCCTGAGAATTGTTGGAAACGGAAGAGGAGTTGCTTTCTGATGTTTGATTATTCGCATCCTGAGATCCTTCTGCAGAAGCATTTTCATTAGCATTTTCCTCTTGATTGTTATTGTCAGCAGTTTGACTTGAACCTGAGGACATGCTGTTAAAAATAATTTCAGAAATTTCTTCTTCCGACAGGTTTCCTTCGTTAAACTTCTTAAAATCTTCCTCCGAAACGTTGATGCCGCTGTTTGAGAGTGCCCCGACCGTATCTTTTTGGTTTTGTTGAATAAGCATTCCGATCTGGGTTGTATCAGTAGTCAATCCCTTGTATAGCGCCTTGATATTCTCTAAATTTTTCACAGCAAAAAATACAATTACTGCGAGTAAAATCAGAAAAATCGTCAAGACAATCCATTTTTTTTTGCCTTTGTTTTTCTCTTGAATCATGGCGTCTCCTTTCTTTTTTTCTGTGCAAAAGGAGCAAACAAGCCATCACATCTACACAGATAATATTATACCTTTTGCACGATTTTTTGTCAATACTTTTTGCACAGTAAATCTTGGTTGTTAAGCTTAATTTTATATAAATATTACAAATATTGGAAGCCTGCATGACAAATATTTCGCCTGTTGTCGATAATAGACGCAGCATGTTAAAATTTGTTCCTTTTCTTAATAAAACCTTAAAAAACGCCTTTTACCACATAAACCGAGAGCCTGGCAAAACTGTCGCAAAATTAAATGACATAGAATAGTGTATATTTGCATAAATATTAAAGCTTATACTGTAAAATTTAGAGAAAAATTTAGAAATCATTGACAAATAATTAATGTAATATTATACTGCATCCATCAAAATAAATATTTTATATAAATATTAACGAAGGGAAGGTTTATTTTATGCTAAAAAAATATTTTCGATATTAATTACAGCTATACTAATTGCAAATATGTTTGCTTTTCCAACATTTACGATATATGGTGAGAACGATGACAGCTATCTTTGGGAATTTAATACTATTGGCGATTTGGAAGGATGGATACTATGCAATCCGGCTCAGACAAAGCAGACAGATTCCGGAACTCTGTACTACGACTATCAGGGTACATGGAGCCAAAGCTTTTTGAAAAGAGATTTTTTGATATATTCGAATCCGACCATTTCATCTTTGGGACAAACGCTTGACAAGCTCGTAGGCACCTCACAGTACGAAAAAGCTCTCGAGGCTCTCGGATTTTCATTTTAACCGGCGCATCAATATTCAGTTGTCAGATGAATTTGATAAATTGGTTATAAACAACAAAAATCCCGCACAAAAATGTGCGGGATTTTAAACTGTATCAATCAAATAACCGTTTCTTCCGCTCGCTTAACGAGTGCAAACGAGTGCAGAAGAAGCGACGTGACACAAAAAACTATTTACTATTACTTAGAAGCCTCTTCAACAGCAACAGCACAGGCAACGGTAGCACCAACCATCGGGTTGTTACCCATACCGATAAGTCCCATCATCTCAACGTGAGCAGGAACAGAAGAAGAACCTGCAAACTGAGCGTCAGAGTGCATACGGCCCATAGTGTCGGTAAGTCCGTAAGAAGAAGGACCTGCAGCCATGTTGTCAGGATGAAGTGTACGACCTGTTCCGCCGCCGGAAGCAACAGAGAAATACTTAACGCCGTTTTCAACACACCATTTCTTGTAGGTTCCTGCAACAGGGTGCTGGAAACGAGTCGGGTTGGTGGAGTTACCGGTAATGGAAACGCCGACATTCTCGAGCTTCATTATAGCAACGCCTTCGCAAACGTCGTCTGCACCGTAGCACTTAACGTCTGCTCTGGGGCCCTTTGAATACGGAACTTCCTTGATAACCTTAACTTCTTCGGTGTAGTGATCGAATTCAGTTTCGACATAGGTAAATCCGTTGATTCTTGAAATTATAAAAGCTGCGTCTTTGCCGAGACCGTTAAGAATAACGCGAAGCGGCTTAACTCTGACCTTGTTTGCGTTGAGCGCAATTTTGATAGCGCCTTCAGCAGCTGCGAATGACTCATGTCCTGCAAGGAAGCAGAAGCATTCAGTTTCTTCGGAAAGAAGCATTTTTCCGAGGTTTCCGTGACCGAGACCAACCTTACGGTTTTCTGCAACAGAACCGGGAATACAGAAAGCCTGAAGACCAATACCGATAGCGGCAGCAGCGTCAGCAGCCTTTGTGCAGCCCTTGCGGATTGCAATAGCGCAGCCTACGGTGTACGCCCAAACAGCGTTTTCAAAGCAGATAGGCTGTGTTTCTCTTACTATTTTATCACAGTCAATACCCTTAGCAAGAGTAATTTCCTTACATTCCTCAATTGAGGAAATACCGTATTCTTTCAAAACGCCGTTGATTTTGTCAACGCGTCTTTCATAGCCTTCAAAAAGTGCCATTTTCAATTACCTCCTCAATCTCAGTTTTTACGTGGGTCAATGTATTTAACGGCTTCGTCAAATCTGCCATACTTGCCCATTGATTTCTTGTAAGCTTCGTTCGGCTCGTCACCCTTCTTAATGAAGTCGGTCATCTTGCCGAGAGAAACAAATTCATAACCTATTACCTGATCATCAGCGTCAAGAGCCATTCTTGTAACATAGCCCTCTGCCATTTCAAGGTATCTTACGCCCTTTGCGAGAGTTCCGTACATTGTACCAACCTGTGAACGGGTTCCCTTGCCGAGGTCTTCAAGTCCTGCGCCGATTGCAAGTCCGTTTTCAGAGAACGCCGACTGGCTTCTTCCGTAAACAATCTGGAGGAACAGCTCGCGCATAGCAGTGTTGATAGCGTCGCATACGAGGTCTGTATTAAGAGCTTCCAGAACGGTTTTGCCGGGAAGAATTTCAGCCGCCATAGCTGCCGAATGAGTCATACCGGAACATCCGATAGTTTCTACAAGTGCTTCCTGGATAACGCCGTCTTTAACGTTAAGTGAAAGCTTACATGCTCCCTGCTGGGGTGCGCACCAGCCTATACCGTGTGTAAAACCGGATATATCGGTAATCTGTTTTGCTGCTACCCATTTGCCTTCTTCGGGAATGGGAGCGGGATCGTGCTTCGGTCCCTTGGCAACTGTGCACATCTCGGCGACTTCTTTGCTGAGAATGTACTCGCGTGTTTTTTCAGTGCTCATTTTTTCATTCTCCTTACTTAGTGTCTTTTATATATTATTTGAACTTATCAGAAAAATATTAGTCGGCGGCTAAAAAATCAGTCAACCAACACTTCAACCATCATACCGGGAACAACTCCGGCAGCGTTTGACTCATCAGTATCAATGTGCATAGCCGGTGAGAATTTGTCGCTGACACGGATTACGACATCTCCGAATACGGTCTTTCTGTCGTCAGAATCAATCTTAACACTTACTATCTGCTTGTCGGAAACGCCCATTTCCTTTGCAGTCTCCGGAGTGAGATGGATATGACGCTTAGCGGCAATAACGCCTTCGCTTATTTCGATTTCACCACACGGACCGATTATTTTGCATGCGCCGCTTCCGGCAATATCTCCGGATTCTCTTATCGGAGCGTTGCATCCGATGCTTCTTGCGTCGGTAAGGGATATTTCAACCTGTGTAGCGCTTCTTGCCGGACCGAGAATGCTTACGTTTTTGATTTCTTTCTTCTCGCCTACGACAGTCACTCTTTCTTCACAGGCAAACTGACCGGGCTGGGATAAAGCTTTTTTGAACGTAAGCTCGTGACCTTCTCCGAAGAGTTTGTCAATATGTTCCTTTGAAAGATGAACGTGGCGTGCAGAAGTTTCTATAAGTACTTTTGCCATCTATGTAATCTCCTTTACATATTGTATTGCGTTGTATTGCGTGTTATATGTTAGTCTTATATTAGTCTTCAACGGGATAAGCGATGGTAGTCATGAGAGCCATTTCAACAGCCGAGGTGTCGAGTCTTGAGTACTGCGCAACAATTGGCTGTGTGCTTTCAACAAGCAGTGCATACGGAGTATCTCTCGGAATCGGCTCTCCTTTATCAGAAAGAAGCCTGTCAAGTCTTATGTGGTGAGTTCTGCCGGCTTTGCACTCAGCGCTGAATCCTGTCATAACGTCCCTGTCCTCAAAGTAGAGCGTCAATGTGACGGTTGCGTCCTTGTCTGAAGTGTTGAGAACGCAAACAGCCTCGTGGCTTACCTGGTCATTAAGAGAAACCGAATGAAGAAAACCGTCGGGAATAAGCCAAACTTTTTTTCCGTAAGCTTTTGCCATATAAATCACATCCCTTTCTTTTTGCGGTATAACCGCTTTTAGACATCAGCAAATTTCGATGCAGCCACAACTCGTGGATACGTCTTAAATCGGTTTATTATAGCATATTTAGCCAAAACATATGCTAATTTTTTGTTAATTTTTGCCGGTCATGGAATGAAAAGAGCTATGTATTTAAGGCTGCCGGCGTATTTTATGAAACGGCTCAGCACTGCGGATTAAAGGTATATAGGATCAAAAGCTGATAAAACTTATAATCGCCGCGGCAGCGGAGCATATCGTCACTAGGTCAACAGGTCACACAGGTTACACAAAACAGCCCGGCGTACGCTGTTTTCGTAAATCGGGCTGTTTAATGGAATTGCTATATAATTCCATATAAATTGAAGTAATTTGTTTGGAAACAATAAAAACGGTGTTATTCGTCATCCTCTTGCTCATCGTTGTCAAACGCGCTGAACGCACGGCCTCGATTGAGGCTTCCTGAACGGCGGGAGCCGCGGTGTACTGAGTGCTTAGCCTTATTCATAATAATGCCGATAATATTGGCGTTCGCGAACTTCAGCGATGAGATAGCTTTGGATAATTCCGGAATAGTGGAATGATTCTGAGAAATGACCAATGCCGTTCCGTCAGAATATTTTATAAGCTCAAGCGCGTCGGCGTAATCCTCTAAAGCCGGAGAGTCAAAGATAATATAATCAAATTTATCAGCCATAATCCCGACAAGTTCCAGCATAGCCTGACTCGCAAGCATTTCACAGGGATTCGGCGGCAGCATTCCGGCGTTTATTACAGAAAGCCCGGGAACGCCGTTTACATTTTGAATACACTCTTCCTGCTTATTCATTCCTGACAGCAGGTTTGAAAGTCCGCAGGTGATTTTCATGCCAAAGTATTTATAAACATCAGGATTTCTCAGATCCGCATCGATTAGCAGAACCTTTTTTCCGGTTTCGGCGAGAGTAAGCGAAAGATTGACTGCCGTTGTGGTTTTTCCATCTCCGGAACATTGGCTGGCAATTAAAATTTTTCTGCATGCGTTGTCTTTGATGGAGGGCAGAGCGAACATGATGTTTGTTCTCAATGTTTTATATGATTCTACTATATCAAGGCCGGCTGTATCAAAAACACTGAAAAACTGACCATGTGAAGAGCGATTATTATTTTTCATGAAAAAATCTCCGATCTGTGATTAAAATATTCATATGTGAAAAATGAAAGCTTCCCGCTCAGGGGCGTCTGCCCTTGTGTGAGGCGGAGTAATCCGGAATCGAACCGAGAACCGGAAGCTTGAAAATATCGGTAATGGCTTTTTCATTTTTTATTCGGGTATCTTTAAATTCCAACAGCAGCAAAATCAAGAACGGAATTATCGCGCCGATAACCAGACCGAAAAAGGCGGAAAGCATCACGTTGATATTGCTTGGACTTTTATTGTCCCAGACTCTGTCTAAAACCTGGAGCCTGCGTATTACCTCCTCGTTGAGTTTCATAATGTCAATAAGATATGTTTCAGACTCTTCTTCAATGCATTTTGAAATAACTGCAGAGTCGTGAGGAGAATAAGCGGAAACAGTTACGGTGTATGTTCCTGTATCGTCCTGATAATCATAATCGACCAGGTCGTAAAGACTTTTAGGCGAATATTCAGCGTCGAGCTCCATGTCATTAAGCTTTTCGGAAATGTATTGCGCATACGAGTAGGTATCGAGTATTTCTATACAGAATTTGCTGAGAGTGCTGTTTTGAGAAACAACAGCGTATTTTGTTTGAGATTTGTACAACGGAGTAATGAAATAACTTGCATAGCAATATCCGAGCAGAGCGCCTGCTACCATTGCCGCGGCGAATATCCAAAACTTTCTTAACATCATATTCAGTAAATCCGAAAGCGTGAGCTCTCGCGTATCCATAAAATCGCATCCTTTCATAAATATACATTCGCGTACAAAGCGCCCCAGATATTAAAATATTCACATAAAAGCCAGTTAACCGATATCTGAGAGCTAAATGGTATAGTCTCTGCAAAATATCTAAAAATCTAACGCTATAATAGCTATAATAATATAAACCTAAATCCGCTCAGTCGATACCAATCATTGTCCTCAAAATTTCAGCGACATTTTTTTCCGCAGACCTGCCCCGGCAGTCAACGGTGAAGTCGGCGTATTTCTCATAGTACGGCGCACGGAAATTGTAAATGTCTTTCAAGGTTTCGTGATTTTCGGCAGCTATTCCGCGAGTGTCGCGGTTGTTTACACGTCGGGATATTACACTGTACGGCAAAGATAAGTATACGCATACACCGTTCTCTCTCAAATGTGCCATTGAAGGCTCTCTTAAGACGGCGCTTCCGCCGGTCGCAACAACACATCTCTTAGAGAGATCAAGTTCTGTAATAGCCTTTTCTTCTTCATCAAGCAGACCTTTGACTCCGACACGGGCAAGCGTTTTATGCAGAAGCTCTCCAGTTCGGTTTTGTATTACTATGTCGGTGTCGATGAAGTCAACGCCGAGTGTCTTTGCCAGAATTACGCCGATTGTACTTTTTCCGGCGCCGGGCATTCCGATAAGTATTATGTTTTTCATTTTTTCTCCGAAATATTAAAGTTTTTTTGCGGCTTTGCGAGCGGAAGTCAGAGTGTTTTTCATAAGCATTGTGATAGTCATGGGACCAACGCCGCCGGGAACTGGTGTAATATAGGAAGCTTTTGGCTCGCACTGCGCAAAGTCCACATCTCCGGTAAGCTTTCCGAGAGCGTTTCTGTTCATGCCGACATCTATTATAACAGCCCCGTCCTTTACCATATCGCCTTTAAGCATGTCGGCTTTTCCGACAGCCATTACAATTATGTCGGCGTTTTTGGTTATATCGGCAAGGTTTTGTGTTTTGGAATGACAAATCGTAACTGTCGCGTCAGCGTGCAGCAAAAGCATAGCCATAGGCTTGCCGACAATGTTGCTTCTTCCGACTACAACACAGTTCTTGCCTCGGGTTTCTATGCCGTATTCTTTGAGAAACTCCATGACGCCGGCGGGAGTGCAGGGAAGAAAGCTGTAATCGCCTATCATTATTCTGCCGACATTTTCCGGATGAAAAGCATCAACGTCTTTTTCAGGGCTTATGTTGTTTACTATGAGAGCCTCGTCAAGATGAGAGGGCAGAGGAGACTGGACAAGAATTCCGTGAATATCGCTTCTGGAGTTGAGTACTTTTACAAGATCGAGCAATTCGTCCTCGGTAGTTTTTTCCGGAAGCTCGTATACTTCGGATTTAAATCCCACTTCCTCACAGGCTTTTGCCTTGTTTCTCACATATATTTTGGAAGCCGGATCTTCTCCTACTATGATTACCGCAAGTCCGGGTTTAATTCCGGTTTCCGCTTCGAGTTGGGCAGACTGTTCCCTTATTTGTGTTCTTATCTTTGCGGAAAGAGCCTTTCCGTCCATTATTATTGCCATGTTTATATTTTCCTTTCAAAAATAATGTGTTTCAAAATAATATGTGTCAATGAGGCGCATTTTGGAATATGGCGCTTAAGAGTCTTTGCTGTCTTGGTGCAGACTGTTTATCACACCTATTGTATCCTTCGGCAGACGTCTTGACCGGACGGACATAACCGCTAACAAAACAACACCGATAACAAAGCAGATAAGTGCGAGGAGCTGGGATATTCTAAGACTTCCGACATACAGGCTGTCGCCCCTGAATCCTTCGATAACACACCGTCCCAAGCCATACCAGGTCACGTACCAGAGCAAAACTTGTCCGTTGTATTTCTTTCTTTTCCAAAAAGCGTTTATTATAAGAAATCCGATTAAATTCCATACCAACTCATACAAAAATGTCGGATGAACAAGCTCACCGTTCACAGACATAATGAACGGATTGTTCTCAGCAAGAGCGGAGGCGTCGAAAGTGTGTCCGAGAAAATCGTACGGACCTATTACTCCGTATGCCTCAGCGTTGACAAAGTTCCCCCATCTTCCGATGATCTGACCGATAAGTACACCCGGCGCTATGCAGTCGAGCACGCCGAGAAGATTGTATTTTTTGTATGCACAAACTCCGAAAATCCCCAGAAATCCGCCGATTATACCGCCGTATATCGCAAGGCCGCCATTCCATACGGCAATAACATCGCCGAATGAATGGAAATCCTCAAGACTTGTCAGTACGTAATACAGCCTTGCTCCGATAATTCCGCACGGGATACAGAAAATCGCAAGATCAAGAAAATTATCAAGCGTCATCCCCATGCTTTTTTTCATCCGGTAAAAAGCGTAAAAACATGCGAGTATCATTCCGCATACTATGATAATTCCATACCATTGAACCTTTATGAAACCCGCCGATATGGCGGTAGGATTCATAGCAAAAGGCTCAATTCCAATATTTGGAAAACCTACAAAATTCATGCCCCTGCTCCTTTTATACGGTTATCACGATTTGTCAGATTATAAAAATGTCCCGCTCATTGCTTGTTTTCCCTGCTTAACGGTAAAACAGTTGAAAGAACAAAGTCGTTTTCGTCAAAATTGTTTTCAAGCAATGCGCATACGTCTTCAAAGTGGGTGTCGCTTATTACCTGCGGATAGTCAAGAAGATCAAAGCCTGCAAATTTGTAAACAAGAAATTCGTTTGCGGTGTCGTCGGTGGAGTTAAAAACACGCAGGGACTGGGCGTAATTGGCTCGTTTTATTCTCTCGAAGTCCTCACGGTTTAAGCCGTTCTTTTTAAAATACCGCATTTCTTCGCGGATGCGCCCGTAAACCTCTTCAGGATTTTCCGCACAGCCTGAAATCTCACAGTGAGCAAATGTTTCGGAACACTCATAATCGTACGAGAAAGAGGAGTCAATCAAACCGCTTTCGTACATCTGAGTGTAAAATCTTGCGCTTTTGCCAAAAATCATGTCAAGGAGTATGTCGTAGCAAGCCTGTTTGCGTGCGAGCTTCTCGCCGGAGGCCGGACAGTCGTTGTCTTTTATTCCGACGGCGAACATAGGCATGGAAACCTCAAGCTTTTTGGATACAAACTCCTTAAATCTGCCTTTCGGTTCTTCCGGGTATATACGCTTTACAGGCTTTGCCGGAACATTTACAAGCACCTTGTCGCAGACTTTCTTTACGGCTTCAGGCGTTATGTCGCCGCAAACGCAAAGTGCCATATTTCCGAGATTGTAGAATGCGCCGTAAGCGTCAAACAACAGCTTTGGCGTTATGTGCGAAATGGTTTCCACTGTGCCGGCAGTGTCAATGCGCACTGTATTGTTGTGATACATTGCAGTAAGCATTCCGAAATACAGCTGCCAGGCGGGATTATCGTCGTACATTCTTATTTCCTGACCTATGATGCCCTGTTCCTTTTGCACGGTCGCGTCAGTAAAATACGGGTGTGTTACAAAGTCCAAGAGTATTTCAAGAGACTGCTCAACTTTTTCAGTAGCTGAAAAAAGATAGCAGGTGCGGTCAAAGGTAGTGTAAGCGTTAGCGTTTGCGCCGGTTTTCGCGTATCTTGCGAAGGTGTCTGTGCCATCTTCGTTTTCAAACATCTTGTGCTCAAGGAAATGAGCAATTCCGTCCGGCAGTTCGATCAGCGATGATCCGCACATGAATTTGTTGTCTATCGAGCCGAATTTTGTAGCGAAAAGTGCATAGGTCGTAGACATTTTTTTAGGTATAACGTATACGTCAAGTCCGCTTTCGTGCTTTGAATAATAATAACATTCGCCGATAGCGTCATTTTTTTTGCAGGTAAAATACATCAGTTGTTCTCCTCCAGTGCAAGTCCGGTGCCTTTTATAAAGTAGACCGAGTCAAGAGATACCGAGTTTGCCGCTTCGGTTATCTGTGCGGCAGTAACATTCATTATTTTTTCGGAAACCGTCTCCGGCTCTTCAAGACTGCCGAAAATAATTCTTGACAGGTACCACAGACATTTTGCAGCAGCGCTGTCGTCAAGCTCTCTGTAAGAGTTTGCGAGTGAACGCTTTGCGTCTGAAATATCTTCCTCGGAAAATTCTCCGTTTTTCATGGCGTCAAGCTGAGCAAGAATAGCGTCACATGCTTTATCACGATTTTCTGTTTCAATACCGGCGCTTACAAACATAGCGCTCATGAACATATCGGGCATCGAGCGGCAGTAGTAACACAAGCTCATCTCTTCTCTTACATGAACGAAAAGCTTACTTGAGGGAGAACCGCCGAAAATCTCGTTAAACAGGGCAAACGCACCTGCATTCTCCGAGCATACGTTTATTCCGCTCATGCGCATGCCCATAACGAGTTTTCCCTGAGCTACGGGCATTTCATCTGTTACTTCGGTTATTTCATCAGGCGCACCGTCAAGAAATTCCCTTCCGGGGAATTTTTGCAGGCGGTTTTTGGAGCTCGGAAAACCGGAGCTTATTAACCCTTCAAGATATTCACGGTCGCACTCGCCGTTAAAGAATATTTCCGCCGGCGCATTGTTTATGATATGCAGATATCTGTCATACACCTGCCTTGCAGAGGCGTTTTTTACTTCTTCCACCGTTCCCAGCTCACTTAAGCCGTACGGGTGAGCGCCGAACATAACCTCGGCACATCTTTCCTTAGCGTAGGAGGCCTTGTTGTTGATTTTTGCATTTATGGTGTTTATAAGATCGATTTTTTCACTTTCAGTATAATCTTCCTTGAATTTGCCGTCGGATACGAGTGGCTCAAATAACAGCTCAAACACGAGCTTTACTGCGTCATTTAACAGTTTTTCACCTTTCGGAAGGTAGGCGTCCTTAAGGAACTCGACACTTAACCCGATTATAAGGCTTTGAGCCCTTTTAACGTAGATAGGAGATATTGTGGAGGCATAAAGAAATTCTAATCTTTTGGAGATACTTGCTATATCCGGATAGTTCTTGCAGCCGCGCAAAAGTACTTTTGAAACCAAAGCATTGAGGTGGGCGTTTTCTTTTTCTAACGGCACAACAAAGCACACGGAGAAAAAGTTTGTTTTGAATTTTTCTGAATCTATTGTATTAAGATTAACTCCCGGCATTATTTCGGTTCTTCTCATAAGGTATTTCCTTTCAAAGCTTTTATCTTTCCAAACTTTTCCAAAATGTATTATATACTTTTTTCTATAATCTGTAAATAGTTTTTTGAAATTTTAATTGATGTGCTGAATGTTCATAAAAGCCTTTGCTTTTTTACTGTTGTATTTTTTTGTAAAACATGCTTTAATTATGTTGGCAGGAAATGATAAAATTCAGCAGTCTAATAAAATCATGCGGCGAAGCGCCGCTGCAAATTTCGCGGGCAAGTAAACGAAAATAGTTGATTTTGTTATTTGCGAAAGCTCGCGTGCTTGCGTGACATTAACTCAAGCACGGAACGTTTCAGAAAAGCCGAAAATCAAGTTCTTTTGTCCTGCTTTTCTCCGAAAGAAAAGCGGGCGCAGTCGAGGGCGCGTAGCCCTCGTCGCCCTTAGCAGAGGGCGAAAACCTTTTTTGCGTCAGAAAAGCGCAGGAAAGGGTGAATTTTTAAGCCGCAATGCGGCTTAAAAAGAGGGAAAACCCTCGCCGGGGGTTTTCCCTTGAAAGTTGTAACCACTTTTTGACAGTCTGATATCTGATAATAGTATCTGTTTTATATTTGAAAATATACTTATTTTTGCGTTTACTCACTTAAATAAACTTGGTGTAATTTCCAACCTTTATGTTTTTACAGTGTCTTTATAAGTGAAAGCGCTTTCGGGGAGATGAACAAATGCAACGTGACAAGGCTGAAAAGATAACTGCAGAGTTTTTAAAAGATATATACGGATTTTCGTTGAAGCGGTGCGCAAATTTACAGGACGCTGAAGATTTGACGCAGGATATTGCGTTAAGGATTTTTGGAGCTTTGCTGAAAAAAGATGATATATATTCAGTCGAGAAGTTTGTTTGGACAGTTGCGCACAATACACTTGTAAATTATTACCGAGGAAAAAACAGAACATCGTCAAGCATCTCGATTGATGTTTTGGCGGAAGTTTTAGCGTCTGAAGATGAGTCAGCTCATGATATCGAAGAAAAAGAATCGATTGAGCGGCTGCACGCAGAGATTGCCTATCTTTCCGCAATACAGCGCCGTATTGTTATTTCATACTATTTTGAAAACAAAAAGCAGGAGGAAATAGCAAATTTTCTGAGTTTACCGGTGGGCACAGTCAAGTGGCATTTGTTCGAAGCAAAAAAAGAACTGAAAAGAGGGATGAATACGATGAGACAGCATGGTGAGTTGAAATTTAATCCTGTCCGCTTTGAATTCTGCGGTACAAATGGAAGTCCGGGAACAAAAGGAGCAAATAATAATTTTTTCACAAGCGCGCTGCCGGAAAATATAGTTTATGATGTCAGAAAACAGGCAAAGACTGTCAATGAGATAGCCGACGATTTAGGAGTTTCTCCCGTCTATATCGAAAGCGAGGCGGAATATCTTGCAAAGTACGGATTTCTCGTTGAAAACAAAGGCAAATATATATCAAATATCCTTTTGGATGAAGCGGATGACGTTTTAGTGTCTTTGCATGATGAAATGTATAGTAAAGCCGCAGGCATATTTGCGCCGGAGCTGTACAATGAGCTTACTCAAAGCGGCATTTTAAACGATCCGCGCATTGTATGCGGCAGTGGTGAAAAAAACATCGAACTAAAAATAGACGGAAAAGCTGACGATAATTTTCTGTTGTGGTCACTGATACCTTATATTGCAGCTTTGAGCGGGGAAGAGCTGTTGGATAAGAGTATTTCTTTTGAAGAGGCGGCGACTCTGCGTCCGGACGGCGGACATAATATATGTCAGGTGTCAGTGATACAGCCGGGAGTAAAACAGCCCAAGTACTTTGAAAGCGTGAAGCATTGGTGCGGTCCGTGCTGGAACAGAAACGATGAATTTATCTTATGGCAAATTGACTCGCAATGGTCTGCCGCAAGAGTTGACGACGGATATCTTGAAAAAGCAAAGAGAATTCTTGATTTGTTTTCAAAAATGCAGCATAGTGATTTGACAGAAGAAGAGAGCGCATTTCTAGTCCAAATGGGAATTATAAAAACCAATGGAAATTATCACGGTATGCTTAAAGAATCAGTACAGGCGGTTTGGCTGACAAATGCCGAAATAAGAGCAGAACTTTTAGGTATGGGAGACAAAATTAAGAAAAAGCATTGGGATACGTTTTGTAAAATCAAGGAACCTTTCGAAAAAGCTGTTATTGCACGTACTCCGAAACATCTTTGGAAAACGCAAAAATACGTACTTCAGTACATTTTCTTTTCTGACGGATGGTTTATTCTACATTGCTTAAAAGAACTGATAAACAGCGGTAAATTAAAGCTTCCGGCAAACAATCAGAAAATGTCCCTTACTACTGTGATTACCCCCGCATAAGTTGAAATAACTAAGCACACTAAGCGCAGTTTGAATTTTGCTCTTCGCAAATACTTGTCGGGGCAACTGTATCAAAAAAAGAAAGCGCTTGAAAAAACAGAGCCGCACACCGGAAAAAGGAGCGGCTCTGCGGCTTAATATGGCGAAATAAAATGCTTATCTCTTGCGGAAAATGAAAAAACATGGTATAATCTCAGACGTAAATCCGAACAGCTTTGTGTAAACTCTAACGGATTTCCAAAGACTCGTCATCGGTCCCTTTGGTGATTTCAATAATTTTCACATAGTAGCTGTACGACGGATTTACTTCGATTTTAACACGGTCTCCGACGCTGTGTCCGAGCAGTGCCTTTCCAACGGGAGACTCGCCGCTTATCAGATTTTTCATGACGTCCGCACGCATTGTGGTGACTATCCTGTAAATTTCTTCGGAATTATCCTCTTCCACAAGAATTTTCACTGTGTCGAACAACCCCAATATATCGGCGTTTTCTGTAGTGTTTACAACCTCGGCGGTTTTTATCATGTTCTGAAGATAGCGTATGCGCCGTTCGTTGGCGTTTTTTTCCTGCTTTGCAATGTGATACTCAGCATTTTCGCTGAGATCTCCGAATGCCCTTGTGCGTACGACTTCTTTTAAAAGTTTTGGGCGAAGCACGGTTATTCTGTGTTCTATTTCTTCCTGCATCTTTTTTATATCTACCGGTGTTAGCTGATTGTGCATGTCCGCATACTCCTTTTCGCACCGATTCTCGGCGTTCAATTATTCTATAATGTGTAACTATATTACGTTTGCACACGTTTTTCAATACCATTTAATTAATAATGTATGAAAAGTTGACGAGCGCCGAATTTACAGTTTGTTTATAAAAAAAGGAAAAAATATATTTACAAACGAATAAATGTGTGGTATACTACCCGAAGATAAGATTAGCTTACCTTGCTTTGTCGCAGGATAAAAGCCTCACCTTAATGGTTAAAAGGTTATCCGCATGCCTGCGGCTGTGTTACGGGAGCGCTTGTCTGATTATATTGAAAGGTGGAAAAAACATGATCCAGAAGGAAGTAAAGCAGCAGCTTATCGACCAGTACAAGACACATGAGGGAGATACAGGTTCTCCCGAGGTGCAGATAGCGATTCTTACACACAGAATCAACACACTCACCGAACATCTCAAAACAAACAAGAATGACCATCATTCTCGCCGCGGTCTTCTCAAGATGGTAGGTCACAGAAGAAATCTTCTCAACTACCTCACCAAGAAGGATATCAACCGCTACCGTGCGATAATCGAGAAGCTCGGTATAAGAAAGTAATTTTTTCAGAGAAGGCGAACCGGCTGCGGCTTGTTCGCCTTACTTGCTGACAGAGTCAAAACTTTGCGGAGACTGTATTAACCGTTTAGCATTTAAATTTGTCTGCAAAAATTAAGCTTTGAGACGGATTTAAGTGCTAAACCACGCAAAAAGGCGCGTGGTAACGTTAATAGCCTCCGCAAGTGAAATACAGGAAGAAGAAAAAAGAAACGGAGGAAAAAACATGTTTGAAAATTACAGAACTTTTTCAACTACTCTTGCCGGACGTCCTTTGAAGGTAGAAACCGGTAAGATTGCGCAGCTTGCCAACGGCTCGTGTCTTATAAGATACGGCGAAACCGCAATTCTTGCGACAGCCACGGCGTCAGCCGCTCCCAGAGACGGCATAGACTTTTTGCCGTTGTCTGTTGACTTTGAGGAAAGACTTTACGCAGTCGGAAAAATCCCGGGCTCATTCTTGAAGCGTGAGGGAAAGCCTACCGAAAAGGCAATACTTACTTCAAGAGTTATCGACAGACCCATCCGTCCGCTCTTCCCAAAAGACTTGAGAAATGACGTAACACTTAACCTGCTTGTACTTTCGGTTGATCCTGATTGTTCGCCGGAGGTTACAGGACTTATCGGTGCTTCTATTGCGCTTTCTATTTCCGATATTCCGTGGAACGGACCGGTTTCAAGCGTGTTTGTAGGATATGTTGACGGCGAAATCGTTATAAATCCTACCGCAAAGCAGAGAGACACATCTTCCCTTGAACTTACCGTTGCCAGCAGCAGCAAGAAAGTTGTCATGATAGAGGCAGGCGGTAAAGAAATTCCGGAAGATCTGATGTTCGACGCGATAATGAAAGCTCATGAAGTCAACAAGCAAATGGTTGAATTTATCGAGCACGTAAAGAGCGAGGTCGGCAAGGAGAAATTCTCTTATCCGTCCTGCGAGGTTGACCACGACCTTTATGACGCTGTCAGCGAATATGCAATTGAAAAGGTAAGAGCGGCGCTCGATACCGATGATAAGAATATCCGTGAGGAAAGACTCAGCGTTGTTTACGAAGACGTGTACGCTCATTTTGAGGAAGTGTTCCCGGATGAGGACAGAAAAGCTGAAATTGCAGAGTGCATGTACAAGCTTCAGAAATTTGTTGTAAGACGTTGGCTGCTCGACGACGGAAAGCGTGTCGACGGAAGAAAGCTCGACCAGATACGTCCGCTTGCTGCCGAGGTTGGTCTTTTCGGTAGAACACACGGCTCTGCAATGTTTACAAGAGGACAGACTCAGGTTATAACTGTTGCGACTCTGGGCCTTGTTGCCGAGCAGCAGATGCTTGACGGTATAGATGATGAAGAATATAAGAGATATATGCACCATTATAATATGCCCAGCTATTCGGTCGGCGAAACAAAGCCGTCCCGCGGACCCGGCAGACGTGAAATAGGCCATGGAGCGCTTGCTGAAAGAGCGCTTGTTCCGGTAATCCCGTCGGTAGACGAATTCCCTTATTCCTTAAGACTTGTTTCTGAGGTTGTTTCCTCAAACGGTTCAACTTCTCAGGCTTCAATATGTGCTTCAACTCTTGCTCTCATGGACGCCGGAGTTCCGATAAGCGCACCTGTTGCAGGTATTTCCTGCGGACTTATTACAGAGGGCGACCGTTGGATGACAATGCTCGATATCCAGGGACTTGAAGACTTCTTCGGCGATATGGACTTTAAGGTTGCCGGAACCAAGAAGGGTATTACAGCTATACAGATGGACCTTAAGATTGACGGTCTTACTCCTGAAATTATAAAAGCCGCTTTTGAGCAGACTAAAAAAGGCAGAGAGTATATACTTGATGAGGTAATGCTTAAGTGCATACCTGAGCCCAGAGCTGAGGTTTCAAAGTACGCTCCTAAGATGATAACCATAAAGATTGATCCTGAGAAGATCGGCGACGTAATAGGAAAGAGCGGTAAGGTAATCCAGGCAATCCAGGCTGAAACCGGCGCAAAGATTGATATTGAAGACGACGGAACCGTGTATATTGCCGCAGTTGACAAGGACGCAACTCTCAGAGCAAAGGCGTTTGTCGAGGCAATAGCGTTTGATCCTGAACCCGGAGCTGAGTTCCTCGGAAAGGTTACCCGCATCATGTCCTTTGGCGCGTTTGTCGAGATAGCTCCCGGCAAGGAAGGTCTTGTACACATTTCAAAGCTTGATAAAAAGCGTGTTGAAAAGGTCGAGGACGTTGTGAGCGTCGGAGATACCATTCGTGTAAAGGTACTTGGTACAGACGAGAAGGGAAGACTCAATCTTTCCAGAAAAGATACTCTTTAATCCGAACCTTGATATTTTAAGCGCCCATCGGCAGACGGTGGGCGTTTTTTGAAAGTATATATTACTGCAGCAACCGGTAGTACTGTTATTGCTGTTATTTCCTTTATTACTGTTTTGTGCGTTTATAACTTCGTTTGTTTTATTTATGTTCCGTTTTGTTACAACAACTGCAAGGCAAATTCCAAAAAACAGAGTTGATATTATTTGGCTAAAAATACTTAAAAAAGGAAAGGATGACTAATTATGAAAAAGGCGATATCACTTGTTTGTTCTGTTTTTGTATTAGCATGTACTTTTGTTTTTTGCGTAAGTTCAGTATCTCAGTATGATCCGGTGGAGATTTCTTTTAAAATCGGAGACGATACTTTGACAATAAACGGTCAAAGTGTAAAAACGGAAAAACCTTATGTTTACGGAGTCGGCGTAACATTGGTTCCGGTGCGTGTAATTACAGAAAGCTTTGGTGCGAATGTTGACTGGGAAGAGAAAAGTCAAAAGGTAACTCTTACTTTAAACGACCAAAAGATTGAGCTGTGGATAGGAGAGGACGAAGCTCTGGTCAATTCTGAGCCGGTAAAGCTTCTTGCTCCCGCGCAGCTTTCAGAAGCCGGTTCAACTATGGTTCCTTTGCGCTTTATCAGCGAGACGTTTAATGCCGAAGTCGGCTATGATGAGGAAAGCGAGCGCGTGACTGTCTTTAAAGCTGCCGTACCGATGGAAGGTATGAAATTCTTCGAGGACGAGCAGGAGGTCCTGTCTTTGCAGATCCCGGAAAATTACGTTTGCAGCAGTCAGGAAAATAACACTTATGAGTTTTCTCTTCCGAACGTTGAAAAAAAGATTGAGGACGATTACATTAAAAATATAGCAGTTTATGAATTTCATATGGATTCGCTGTATCTCGGAAAGCCGAAACCTTTTCTTGACGCAGACAAGCGTTCTCAAAACAGTCCGTATTTAGCCGATGAAATCCGTATGGACGGTCTCTACGATAAGAAAATCGCTGGAAAAGAGGCGTATACATATCAAATCCTTTACAGAACAAAAGACAGCGTGGATATGCTCTTAGCAAAAAAGTGCATATATAAACACGCTGATCTGATGAGGCTTATCGTTATCATTCCGGAGTATGCTTCGTCGGAACTTGTCGAAAATCCCTCTGTGAGCGGCGGATTACAATCCATTGCGACGAGAGATATTGTCATAAAAATTCCTGAAGATTTTTCCGACGATACGTCGTACAATAAGGTAATAGTCCCGACAAGTGCGCATTTTTCAGAGAAAATTTCGGTTGAGCTGTACTCGGCTGACGAAAAAATTGATTTGAAGCAGTACCTTGAGGATGAAGCGCTGTCGGTGAAAAATAGGTTTAACCAGGCGATTTTTTCGGTGTCGGACGTAGTAAAGGCTGATATTGACGAAGCGGATGCCTATAAATATACCGTTGAAAGCGTAACCGGAGATACTTCTGAAAATATAGTTTATGAAGTTGACGATGTGGTTGTTTTGGTACGTGTAAACTCTGAAAAGGAAACGCCTGTCGGCATAGAGAAAATAGCTTCCGCAATCCGTATTTTGAATACGGAAAACGCAGAGCTTGCAAGACTGCCGGAAATTGCGGTATACGATACTGAAAATTCAGAAGCCGATACTGACGAAGAACCAAAGGAAACCGAGGAAGTTGACGAAACAGAGATATATGAGGATAATCCCGGACTGAAGGATACGGAAACAGAATCAGATGAAGTTGCACAAGAAAAGAATGTTATACATGTCACGAGCAAGGAAACAGCGTTTGATTTGCCCGAAGGCTTTGAAATATGGATGTCTGAAGACGGCTCTGAGGTTATTGCACGGGATACTGAAAGCTCTATAACAATCAGCTTGCTCGACACTTCTTGTACCATGCAAAACGACGACGAAGTGTTGAGTTTTTATGATCCTTTTATTCCCCGATCTTACTATAAAAATAAAACGACAGTGTGCAGTCCATTGGGGATAATGGAAGCAAGATATGAGGAGGGTGGATGGACAATTATACATATCCCGGAACAATGGGATAAATATGAAAACACCTACAGAACATTTGATGGAAAAGATCTGCTTTATGTTAAAAAGGAAATTTCAGACGGAGTATATTTGTATCAGAAATTACTGTATTTCCGTACCGACATAAATAAAAACACCAATTCCGGAAGCAAGCAGATGCTGCATGCATTTACGGTTACATATACAGATCTTGATAATCCCGATCGTGTGGAAGAAGTCTGGAAGCTGCTGCGCTCATCTGTAGCCGATAAGTACTTGGAAAATACTGAGGATAAGAATGATAAGTAGCGTTGTATAGTTAAAAAGAAACAAAAGCAAGAGGTTAATCTATGGAAGAAATGCGTTTGCAAAAATACGTATCTGACTGCGGACTTATGTCACGGCGCAGTGCGGAAAAAGAAATTGAGCAGGGATTTTTTACTGTAAACGGCGAAAAGGCGTATATAGGTCAAAAGGTAGTTCCAGGCGTTGATGACGTAAGATATAAAGGAAGAAAACTTGAGGGCGGCGGCAAAAAAGTATATCTTATGCTGTATAAGCCGAGAGGATATGTAACCACGCTCAGCGACGAAGAGGGCAGACACTGTATAACAGAACTGCTCGAGGACGTTCCGGAAAGAGTTTATCCCTGCGGCAGACTTGACATGGATTCCGAAGGACTTCTTATTCTCACAAACGACGGAGAAGTGGCAAATAAACTTATGCACCCGAAAAATCATGTGGATAAGGTTTATCACGTCAAAGTCAAAACCGAAATTGAGCCTGATACGCTTGCAAAGCTTAACGGTCCTATGGAGCTTGACGGGTATAAGATAAAGCCTGTCAAGGTTACTATCCTTGAAAGGAAAGAGGGCTACACAATACTTAAGTTCGTACTTACAGAGGGAAGAAACCGACAGATTCGTAAAATGTGCGAACAGGTTGACTTGCAGATTCAAAGACTTAAGAGAGTATCTGTCGGCGAACTGAATATCGGCATGCTCACGCCCGGCAAGTGGAAATATATGAACCATAACGAGGCAAAATACCTCAAAGACCTGTGAAAAGAGGGAAAACATGCTTGAAATGAGACCTGTGTATACGTCTTACGAGAGGGAAGAGTATACAAAACCCTTCGGCATAATTCCGGAGGAGGGTAAAACCGTAATTTGCGCAAGGTATCCGGACCGATTTGTGGGACTTGCATACGTTTCTATCGACGGAGAGCTTGCGACAGTTCATGAGTTTTCACTTGTGGACGGTTACGACGATGATACCGATTTTTTTCTTCTCGGCAAGGCTATGCTCAACTACCTCGATCTGCACGGCGCCAAAAATGTAGTTCTTCCGCTTGCTAAAGACGAAAAAATACTTAAACGGCTCGGTTTTTCCAAAGCCGGTGACGGACAGTGGAATCTGTCGCTTGCCGGATACTTTGACCATAAGTGCTGACACTTATAATTGTTTTACACAAAGGCAGTATCGCTTATTGCGGTAACTGCCTTTCGTTTTTTTATTTGCAGTGTATTTTAATGCAAAAAACAACATAATATCCACAAAAAACAACATAAAACAAAAGTTTTTTTATCAAAAAAGCTTGACAATCAACAACAAATAATATATAATGTGTAATGAAAAGGATTATGGAGAAGTATTCGATTAAAAAGAATACCGAATCTGCTGAAAATAACCGATAATAGATAATAAATGATGAGGTGAAGAAATTGAACCGTTTTTACAGTGATTATATCGAAAAGTCCGAGAGAATAGACAAGCTTAAAGAGGCTCTATTTGCTTCCGCCCCCGAAATAGAGGCGGACAGAGCGGTTTTGCTTACCGAATCTTACATGAAGACCGAGGGCGAGCCGATCATTACAAGGCGTGCAAAGGCTTTTAAGAATATTTGCGAGTTTTTGCCGATAACCATTCGTGATAACGAGTTGATAGTCGGAAGCAACGCAAAGATGCCGAGAAGCTGCCAGGTGTTCCCGGAGTTTTCTTTTGAGTGGCTTGAAGATGAGTTTGATACCGTCGCAACAAGAAAAGCCGATCCGTTTTACATATCAGAGGAAACAAAGAAAACACTGCACGAGGTGTATAAATATTGGAAAGGCAAGACAACAAGCGAACTTGCCACAGCTTACCTTGCGCCGGAAACCAAAGTCGCAATGGAGCATAATATCTTTACTCCCGGAAACTATTTCTATAACGGAGTCGGCCATATAACCGTACAATATGACAAGGTTTTGAAGATCGGTTACAGAGGTATTATAAACGAGGTAAAGAAACAGCTTGAAACGCTGAATCCCGGCGACGAAGATTATGTTACGAGAAGAGCGTTCCTCGATGCCGTTGTAATGAGCTGTGAAGCCGCAATTACCTACGCAAAGCGCTATGCTTCGCTTGCCCGTGAGATGGCGAGAAAAGAAAAAGACGCCGCAAGACGTGCAGAGCTCGAGAAGATAGCTTCCAACTGCGACAATGTACCGGAAAACGGAGCTTCAGGATTTTACGAGGCGTGCCAGAGCTTCTGGTTTATTCAGATGCTCCTTCAGACCGAGTCGAGCGGACACTCAATATCACCCGGAAGATTTGACCAGTATATGTATCCGTATTTTAAAGCGGATCTTGAAAAAGGCGCAATAACAAGAGAGTTTGCACAAGAGCTTATGGATTGTATATGGATTAAGCTCAATGACCTGAATAAAGTAAGAGACGCCGCAAGCGCCGAAGGATTTGCAGGATACAGCCTGTTCCAGAACCTTATAGCAGGCGGTCAGGACGTAAACGGTGAGGACGCAACAAACGACGTGTCGTTTATGTGTATCAACGCAACACTCCATGTTTTGCTCCCTCAGCCTTCATTTTCGATAAGAGTTTGGAACAAGTCTCCGCACGAGTTTCTCATACGTGCCGCAGAGGTAACCAGAACAGGCGTGGGACTTCCGGCTTATTACAATGACGAGGTTATTATTCCGGCTCTTATGTCAAGAGGTCTTACTCTTGAGGACGCGCGCGACTATAACATAATCGGATGCGTTGAACCGCAGAAAGCCGGAAAAACATGGGGATGGCACGACGCCGCATTCTTCAATATGTGCCGTCCGATGGAGCTTGTTTTCTCAAACGGTGTGGATAACGGCGAACAGATAAGCATACGTACCGGCGAAATATCTGAATTTGATACGTTTGACAAGTTCTTTGACGCTTATAAGAAGCAGATGAACTATATGATAAGCCTGCTTGTAAACGCCGATAATGCAATAGACGTCGCACACGCCGAAAGATGCCCGTTGCCTTACCTTTCTTCCATGGTTGACGACTGTATCGGCAGAGGCAAAACTCCCGAACAGGGCGGAGCAATATATAACTTTACAGGTCCTCAGGGCTTTGGAATTGCTAATATTGCCGACTCGCTGTACGCAATCAAAAAACTTGTGTACGAACAGAAAAAGTTCACGCTTGCCGAGCTCAAGGAAGCCCTCGAGCATAATTTCGGCAAGGACGGTGCAGATACCCAGACAATAGGCAAGATTACCGAAAAGGTCGCTTCCGAACTTGCCGCAAAAGGTCAGACCATAACAGAAAAAGAAGTAGCGCAGATTTATGAGTCTGTAAGCCGCAGTATGTCGGGTTCAGGAGACGTTAAATATGCGCAGATCCGGGATATGATTCTTGCGGTCGATAAATTCGGCAACGATATTCCCGAGGTTGACGAGCTTGCAAGAGAAGCGGCGTATACGTACACAAAACCGCTTGAAACATATAAGAATCCGCGCGGCGGAATATTCCAGGCAGGTCTTTATCCTGTTTCTGCCAATGTACCTCTCGGAGCACAGACCGGAGCAACTCCTGACGGAAGATACGCGCATACTCCTGTTGCAGACGGCGTTTCACCATCGGCAGGCATGGATACGCACGGTCCGACAGCTTCCGCAAACTCGGTTTCCAAGCTTGACCACGGAATTGCATCAAACGGAACGCTGTTTAATATGAAATTCCATCCGTCGGCGCTTGCCGGAAAGAGCGGACTTGAAAGCTTTGTTGCCCTTATCAGAGGTTATTTTGATCAAAAAGGTATGCACATGCAGTTTAATGTTGTAAGCCGTGAAACGCTTAAAGATGCGCAGGCGCACCCAGAAAAGTATAAGAGCCTTGTTGTCCGTGTTGCCGGATACAGCGCATTGTTCACAACGCTTTCCAAGTCGCTGCAGGACGATATTATTAACAGAACAGAGCAGGGAATCATTTCATAAAAAGCTTGCTGTATGAGGAATGAATATGCAGGAAAATTACTATGAAACAAAAGGGAGAATTTTTGATATCCAAAAGTTTTCCACGCATGACGGTCCCGGAATACGAACTATCGTATTTCTCAAGGGCTGTGTGCTGAGATGCCGCTGGTGCTGTAATCCAGAGAGCCAGAACTATGCCATAGAAGATATGAATCAAAACGGTAAGATAAAAACTATCGGCAAGGACGTAACTGTACGTGAGGTAATGGACAAGGTAATTCAGGATATGCCGTATTACAGACGCAGTGGCGGCGGACTTACGCTTTCCGGCGGAGAGTGCCTTGTGCAGTCGGATTTTTCCGCAGCACTGCTTCGCTCCGCAAAAGAGGATTACGGACTCAGCACTGCGATAGAGTCAACAGCATGCGCACCGTATGATGTCATACAGAAACTGCTGCCGTATCTTGACTGGTATCTTATGGATATAAAGCATACGGACCCGGCAAAACACAAGGAGTATACCGGGAAAGGCAACGAGCTGATTTTGGAGAATGCCAAAAAACTTGCCGTCGATGCGAAAAATCTTGTGATACGTGTTCCGGTTATTCCCGGATTCAATGACCGTGAGGACGAAATAGAGAGCATTGCAAGGTTTGCGGCTTCACTGCCTAATGTAAAGCATTTGCACCTGTTGCCGTACCATCGCCTGGGCTACGATAAATATGTAGGTTTGGGCAGGGAATACGGAATGGGAGATGTTCCGGTGCCGAGCAATGAAAAAATGAGCAAACTTAAAGCCACGGCTGAAAAAACCGGACTTGAAGTAATGATAGGAGGTTGATGACCGTGGACAGACAGGACTACACAGAAAAACAGCGGATAATCCAAGAGCTTGTCCCCGGTAAACAGATAACCCTCGCTCATATAATTGCAAATCCTGACGAGATACTTTACAGAAAACTCGGACTCGATCCCACAGTCGATTATTCCCGCTCCGCAATCGGAGTTGTTACCATGACTCCGGCTGAGTATGCTATAATCGCAGCTGATTTGGCGATAAAAAAATCGGCGGCACAGCTTGGCTTTGTTGACCGTTTCAGCGGAACGCTGATTGTTACGGGAACTATCAGCGAAGTTGAAGCCTCACTCGCCGCAGTTACCGAGTACGCCGAAACAGCATTGGGATTTAAGGTGTGCCCCATAACAAAGACGTAGAGAAATAACAATGAGAAAGCTTATACTTATAGGAAGAAGCGAGGCGGGCAAGAGTACGCTGATACAGGCTCTGCGCAACGAGGATATTCAGTATCACAAAACCCAATCGGTTGATTATACGGGTTCGATAATAGATACTCCTGGCGAATATGCAGAAACAAGCCGCCTTGGCGGCGCACTTGCGGTTTTCTCGTACGAGGCGGACGTCATCGGACTTCTTCTCTCGGCTATCGAACCTTACAGTTTGTTTCCGCCTTGTATCGTTGGTATGGCGACAAGACCGGTAATAGGGATCGTTTCTAAATGCGACCACCCTTACGCTAATCCGGAAAGAGCTAAACTCTGGCTTGAACTCGCAGGCTGTAAACGTGTTTTCTTTACCAGCAGCTACACTCATAACGGTATGGACGAAATCATCAAATATCTTGACAGTGATGAGATTTAATTGGTTGTAATCAACAAATCAACACAAAACAACATGATTTTTGCAAAAAACCACATTTTTTTAGTAAAAACTATTGACAATTAAGTATTCAGATGGTATAATAATCACGAAAAAAGGAAAAAAAGTTATAAATCCAAATAAAATAAACTAAAGGAGTAACGGAAATGGCTACAGAGTACGAAATCAAAAAACAAATCTGCGAAATCGGAAAAAGAATCTACGACAGAGGAATGGTTGCATCAAACGACGGAAACATTTCTGTAAAGATCAGTGATAATGAATTTCTTTGCACGCCTACCGGTGTCAGCAAGGGCTTCATGACTCCTGAGTATATCTGCAAAGTTGACGCAGAAGGAAAAGTTATTCAGGCTAACGAAGGATTTAAGCCTTCTTCTGAAATCAAGATGCACATGAGAGTTTATAAAGAAAGACCTGACGTAATGAGCGTTGTTCACGCACATCCTGTGTATGCTACAAGCTTTGCGATTGCAGGTATTCCGCTTACTGAACCGATAATGCCTGAGGCTGTTATCGCACTCGGATGTGTTCCGATTGCTGAGTACGGCACACCTTCTACAAACGAGATTCCGGACGCAGTATCAAAGTATCTGCCTTACTATGACGCAGTGCTTCTCGAAAACCACGGCGCTCTCGCTTTCTCAGATTCATTGCTCAACGCTTACCATAAGATGGAGTCTGTTGAATTCTACGCTCAGCTCCTCTATCAGGCAAAGATGCTCGGCGGTCCTAAGCCTCTTTCAGATGCCCAAGTTCAGAGACTTTATGAGATAAGAAGAAAATTCGGCATGAAGGGCAAGCACCCTGCTGACCTTTGTCCTAACGCTAAAGCCGGCAAGCCAAGTTGCCATACCTGCGGCGGTAACTGCACATGCTCCGGAACTTCCGCAAGTGCTGATGACGCAGCTCTTATCGCTGAAATCACTAAAAAGGTTTTGGCTTCTCTCAAATAATTGCCAGAGGCGAGCGGTATGAGCCACGATATAAGTAAAATAGTTGACAGCGTCGTAAGACAAGTTCTGTCGGATGGTGAAAGTGCACTTAAAAGTCCGAGGACAGTAAAGCGTTCAAATCTTGACAGAATGTCGCTTGCGGCAGCTAAGGAACTTATCGGAGCTGTTGAGAAGAAAGCGGCGGAAATGGGCGTAAAAGCAGTGGTCGCTGTGTCAGATGCTTCCGGAAACGTCGTAGCGGTTGAATGTATGGATGACGCATACATAGCAAGTTACGATATTGCCGTAAATAAAGCGTTTACAGTGACTTCACTCAAAATGCCGACAAAAGACCTCGCAACACTTGCAGCACCGGGAGGTTCATTGTACGGAATACAGTTTACCAATAACGGAAAGATAGTGATTTTCGGCGGAGGCGAGCCTCTCATGAATGCCGGCAAAGTAATCGGCGGACTCGGAGTGAGCGGCGGTACTGCCGAGCAGGACACAAAACTCGGAGAATACGGTAAAATGTATTTTGAAACACAGATGTAAACAATCCACTACATATAGAAACGGAGACAAATAAAATGGCTATGAATTCAAACGATATCGAAGCTATTGTAAAGCAGGTCATTGCCAATATGAAAGACGCTCCCGTTTCCGCAGCAGCTCCGGCTCCTAGGGCCGCTTCCGGCAAAATACCGGAAACCGCAAGAGTTGCAATGCTTACAAAGCTCGGACACTTTGACGTTAACGAATATAAGCTTCCCGAAATAGGAGACGATGATATTCTCGTTAAGGTTGAGGGCTGCGGCGTCTGCGGAACCGACGCGCATGAGTTTAAACGCGATCCGTTCGGACTCATTCCCGTTGCTCTCGGACATGAGGGTACCGGAGAGATAGTAAAGATGGGCAAGAATGTCAAGAAGGACAGCGCAGGCAAGCCTTTGAATATTGGTGATAAGGTTGTAACCTGTATGATCTTTAAAGACAATCCCGATATAACAATGTTTGACCTCAACAAGCAGAACGTCGGAGGAGCTGACGTATACGGACTTCTTCCTGACGATGAAAACAACCACTTCCAGGGCTGGTTTGCGGATTACCTGGTAGTTAAGGGCGGTTCGACAATATTTAATGTAAGCGACCTTGACCTTGATTCAAGAATACTCATCGAGCCGTGCGCAGTGCTTGTTCATGCGGTTGAGCGTGCAAAGACAACCGGAATTCTCAGATTTAACTCGAGAGTTGCCGTTCAGGGTTGCGGTCCTATCGGTCTTATCTGTATAGCAGTTTTGAGAACTATGGGTATTGAAAACATAGTTGCGATAGACGGTGAAGATAAGCGCCTTTCATTTGCAATGGAAATGGGCGCAACCAAGACTGTTAACTTTAAGAATTATAAGGGCGTTGAGGAACTGGCAGGTGCTGTAAGCGACGCATTCGGCGGATATCTCGCTGACTTTGCTTTCCAGTGCACAGGTTCACCTGTCGCTCACTCAAATATCTATAAGTTTATCCGCAACGGCGGCGGACTTTGCGAACTCGGCTTCTTTATAAACGGCGGAGACGCAACAATCAATCCGCACTTTGATATTTGCTCAAAGGAAATCACAACTGTTGGATCCTGGGTTTATACTCTCAGAGATTACGCAACAACATTTGATTTTCTCAAGCGCGCAAAGGGAATAGGACTTCCTATGTCAAAACTTATAACACATAAGTTCCCGCTTGAGCAGATAAACGAAGCTCTTGAAACCAACCTCAAGATGGAAGGTCTCAAGATAGCAATAGTAAACAAGTAAGATAAAATCAGTTAATAATAAATAAAAATATAACCTTTTCAAGGAGGAAAAAACAATGGCAATGGAAGCATTAGGTATGATCGAAACCAGAGGTCTTACCGCAGCGATTGAAGCAGCAGATGCAATGGTAAAGGCAGCAGAGGTAACTCTTATAGGAACAGAAAAAATCGGAAGCGGACTCGTATCTGTAATGGTAAGAGGCGACGTCGGAGCAGTAAAGGCAGCCGTTGAAAGCGGAACCGCAGCTGCGTCAAAGCTCGGAGAAATTATTGCAACTCACGTAATTCCGAGACCTCATGCAGATGTTGAAAAAATTCTTCCCAAGCTTTAATTCAAACACTTTCCGTTAAAAGAGGTGTCTTGTATGGCTGAAAGAAGAACCACAAAAAAGACAACATCAACAGTTATAGGCGCACCTGATGAAAAAATTCAGAAGGTTGTTGCCGCAAGTAGAAATGTTACAACAAATACAGAAGATAACAAGGAGAACAGTATTATGGTACAGCAGGCTTTAGGTATGGTAGAAACAAGAGGATTGGTTGCTGCTATCGAGGCAGCAGATGCAATGCTCAAAGCTGCAAACGTTGAACTTGTAGGAACAGAAAAAATCGGAAGCGGACTCGTATCTGTAATGGTAAGAGGCGACGTCGGAGCAGTAAAGGCAGCCGTTGAAAGCGGAACCGCAGCAGCTCAGAGACTCGGCGAAATCATTGCAACTCATGTAATTCCGAGACCTCATTCTGATGTTGAGAAGATTCTTCCTTCCATCAAGTAATTAACTTATCCTGTTTTTATCCGGCGGCAAACTGAAAAGAAAGATTTCAGCGCCGCCGGAGGATGCAGCTTTATTCAAAATGTGCGGAAAATGCCCGTAGATAGACCGGGCTTAGTTGTTTACGCTCTCGTAGCGCAGTGTATCGCTTTGGTTTGAGAAGCTTAAGAAAGGCACGGGCAGGGAAATGATAATAGGCAAAGTTGTGGGGCATGTAGTTTCCACACGCAAGAATGAAAATTTAATCGGACAAAAGTTATTGATTGTTGAGCCCCATGAAAAACTAAAGGGCAATATGGGTGCATCTAATTTCATCGCTATTGACAATGTAGGGGCCGGTATCGGAGAAACGGTTTTAGTTGCATGCGGAAGCGCAGCCAGAATAGGATGCGGTTTGCAGAATGCTCCGGTTGACGCGGCTATTGTCGGAATTATTGACGATCCGACAAGTCTGAATGATTGATTGAATGGTTTGACGCTTGATTTGCATTGTGCCGTGCAGTCGCTGCAACGGTTTTTATGAGATTATAAAGGAATGGTCAAAATGGATTTTAACGCCCTTTCTAAAATTATGAAAGATGCCGGTGTTGCCGGCGCCGGCGGAGCAGGATTTCCGTCGTATGCAAAATTAAATAAGGCAGCAGATACAATAATTTTGAACTGCGCAGAGTGTGAGCCGCTTTTGAAGCTCCACAGACAGGTTCTTCAGTTCCATGCTGAGGAAATTCTCGACGCCCTTTCTGTTATTGCTGAAACCGTCGAGGCTACTAAAGTCATTATTGCCGTCAAGCCTTCTTATAAGGAAGCAATAGCGGCGGTAAATAAGTATATATCAAATTACCCGAATACCGAAATAGGCCTTCTTCCGGAGATATATCCTGCCGGAGACGAGGTTATTACTATTTATGAAACTACCGGACGTGTTGTTCCTCCGGGAAAGATTCCGATAGCTGTCGGTGTTACGGTATTCAATGTTGAAACAGCACTCAATGTCGCAAGAGCTCTTAGAGAGAGCGCTCCTGTGACTTACAAATATATTACAATATGCGGAGAGGTCCGCAATCCGGTCACGCTTAAAGCACCGCTTGGTATGACATACGGAGAGCTTATTGAGCTTGCCGGCGGAGCTACTGTGGAAAACCCGGTTCTTATTGCAGGCGGTCCTATGACAGGCAGCATAGCACATAAGAATGACGTTGTCACTAAAACTTCAAACGCAATTCTTGTTATGCCGGAACACCAGTACATAGTTGCAAAAAGACTTACTCCTTTAAGTATTGATATGAAGAGAGCAATGTCAGTTTGCTGCAATTGCAGAATGTGTACGGATCTGTGCTCGAGAAACCTGCTCGGTCATCCCATTGATCCTCAGCGCTTCATGCAGGTGGCTACAAGCGGAGTTGCAACAGATACTAAGCCGTATATCGGAACGTTTTTCTGCTCAGCATGCGGACTTTGCGAAATGTACGCCTGCGGACAGGGACTTAATCCGAGAACGATGATTTCAGCAACCAAAGGAATGCTGCGTAAGAACGGAATAAAAATTCCTGATGATATAGTAGCCGACAAAGTATCCTCAACCAGAGAGTACCGTAAGGTTCCTATGGAAAGACTTACAGCACGCCTTGGACTTGAAAAATATAATCTTCCGGCACCGTTAAGTGAAGAACTTGTCGGTACTAAGAGAGTAAAGATAATGCTTTCTCAAAGTATTGGAGCACCTGCAGTTGCTGCTGTAAAAGCAGGCGACACAGTGAAAGCGGGCGACGTTGTAGGCGCGCCTGCCGAGAACGCACTCAGTCTTCCGGTACATGCGTCTGTGAACGGCGTAGTTGCGGAAGTAACCGATAAGTACGTGCTTATAGAAGCAAAGTGATTGGGAGGATTGAAAAATGAGTAAAGCCATCGGAATGGTTGAATATAAAACAGTGTCTGCCGGAATAACGGCGGCCGATACCATGGTAAAGACATCTGAGATTGAAGTTATACAGGCTTCTACTGTATGTCCCGGAAAATACATAGTTCTTGTAACAGGAGAACTCAGCGCGGTAAAGGCATCTATCGATGCTGCAAAAGCAAAGCTTCCTGAGCAGCTTTCTGATAGTTTTGTGCTTGGTAATCCGCATGAAGATATATTCCAGGCAATATATGGCGGCGGAGAGATAGGCGACGCAAAATCACTTGGAGTACTCGAAACTTTTTCCGCTCCTTCAATAATTGTTGCCGCAGATACAGCTGCAAAAGCTTCCGAAGTAAAGCTTATTGAGCTCAGAATAGCGAGAGGTATGTGCGGTAAGTCCTATATGCTTCTCACAGGCACAGTTGCCTCTGTTACAGCAGCTATTGAACGTGCTAAGAAAGTTATAGGCGAAGAGGGAATGTTGCTCGACTATTCAGTAATACCTAATCCTGATAAGAGCATCTGGTCCAGCATACTTTAATTAGAACTAAACAGAGGTGGCGCTGATACCGCCACCTTTGCTTGCAGAATTCGGAGGAAACATGCTTCCAATTGAGAGAAGAAACGAGATTCTTACAAAACTTACCTTAGACGGAAAAGTAATAGTTGGAGATCTCGCTCAGTACTATAACGTGACTGAGGAAACAATACGCCGTGACCTTGATAAGCTTGAAAAAGACGGCCTGGCAAAGAAAACATACGGGGGGGCAGTGAGAAATGACAGCCTCAATGTTGATTTGCCTTTTACAGTTCGAAAACAAACTAATGTTGAGGGAAAAAAGTATATTGCCGACGTAATAGGCGGACTGATAAACGACGGGGATTATATACTCCTTGATTCAAGCACAACAGCTCTTTTTACTATAAAAAGTATAGCGGAAAAAAAGAATATAACACTTATAACAAATTCTATTGAGATACTACTTGAAATTCCTCAGAAAAGTGACTGGCGAATAATTTCCACCGGCGGAGAACTGGTGAGAAACGGACTTTCTTTTTCAGGAAGACTTGCAGAAAGAGTTGTCAGCGAATATAATGTGGATCTTGCAGTTATATCCTGCAAAGGCTTTGATATGCAAAAGGGGATAACCGATACTCGCGATTATAACGCACAGATAAAAAAAGCGTTTATGCTTTCGGCTAAAAAAATATATCTTGCTGTTGACAATACAAAGTTTGATAAAACATCTTTTGTAAGGTTTGCTGAAATATCTGATATTGATGCAGTAGTGACGGATGTTGAGCCGTCCGAAGAGTGGAAAAAATATTTGTCCGGCAATAATGTAGAACTGTACTATTGATAAACCGGTATACAAAAGTTTTTAGACCATGGAAACTTGCCTTACTTTATTGAAAGGATAAGACAGTATGCAGAGATTTAAGTTAAAAACTGATATAATATTTGGAAATGACGCACTTCTTGCGCTTAAAAATATAAAAAGTCAAAGCGCTGTGCTGTTTACCGACGCTTTTATGGTGTCAAGCGGAACAGCTGATAAGGTAGCCTCATATATGACATCTTGCGAGAAGGTCTCGGTGTATTCCGAAGTAAAGCCTGATCCTCCGGTTGAACTGATTTCTTCAGCCGTAAAATTTGTGATGGATTGTGCTGCGGATACAGTTGTCGCACTTGGCGGCGGAAGCTCAATAGATGCGGCTAAATCAACGCTCATGATTATAAGGGAGCACTATAAAAAGGAAATAACACTTATTGCTATACCGACGACCAGCGGAACAGGTTCGGAAGTTACTCAGTTTGCGGTAGTTACAGATACAGCTGCCGGAAAGAAGATTCCTCTTGTTGACGAGAGTATGCTTCCGGCAACCGCCATTCTCGATGCGGAACTTGTAAAAAGCGTTCCTCCGGCAATAACAGCAGATACCGGATTTGATGTTCTCACTCATGCACTCGAAGCTTACATGTCAACAAATGCTAATGATTTTTCCGATGCACTTGCGGAAAAGGCTGTTGAGCTTGTTGCTGAAAATCTTGTACCGGTATACAAAAACGGTTCAGATCTTGAGGCAAGAGCAAAAATGCACACTGCGTCATGTCTTGCAGGTATAGCATTCAACGAAGTGAGCCTCGGCATAAATCATGGTATTGCACACGCACTCGGAGCGCAGTTCCATATTCCTCACGGAAGAGCCAATGCAATGGTATTGCCGCACGTGTTGTATTTTAACGCTGAGTTGGATATTAAATTCTGTGTAAAGTTTGACTGTAAAACAGCAGATAAACTTGAAATGCTGGCAAGACGTCTCGGTTACCCGGCAAACAGCCCTGATATCGGCGTAAGAAATATGATACAGCGTATAAAAGAATTCCAGCGTGTACTTAAAATACCTATGACGCTTGGAGATGCCGGTGTCACAAAAGCTCAGTACGATAAAGTAAAGGATTTCATAATAGATAGCGCACTTAACGATGCTTGTACGCTTACAAATCCGAGAAAAGCAACATATAAGGATGTCGAAGGAATCCTTGAAAAAATTGCCAAATTCTAATTTTGCTTTTCGATGCGTTTTGTTTTTGTAAATATGTTTTATATAAAAATCTCCGCCGCCCATTTGTCGGGCGGCGGAGATTTATTTTTGCATTAAATATTAAGTTGTTTGCCAAACTATTTTACAAAATGCCTGGGCAGTTCCCAAATGCTTTGCATAATTACACAGTTGCTTTCTCCGGGCTTTTGCTGATAGTAAACTGTGAGTATACGACCGTCATCAAGCTCAACACTGCACGGATATCCAAGGTCGGAAGAAGGTCCGTCATCGCGCAGTACGTAATCCACATCCCAGGTTTTTCCGCTGTCCGTACTGAACATCACTCTTTGTCCGAAAGGCGGGGTACGCCTGCCGTATGCGCTGATAAGAACGCCGCTGCTGTGGCACAGCAAATGAGGCGGAGAACCATCTACGCCAAGCGGCTTTGGCTGCGTCCAGCTTTTGCCGCCGTCAAGTGATTCGCTCTGATAGATAGTAAATAACTGAACCTTATCCGTGTAGTAGTTTTGAACGCGAATGTGCACAATGATATGTGTGTCGCTCAAGGCTAAGGCGTGTGGCTCGGCGCTCATCATTTTTCTGCCTTCAACGTAAACCGGTTCAATTGCCGAAAGAAACTCAAATTCGTCGTTTTCGTTCAGCACATGACATTCTATTCTGTCCTTTTCCAAGTTTTCAGTATAGCCGCTGAATACCCTGCCTATATACAGAACCTTTCCGCCCGGCAAAGCGCAGACACCGTGAGGAGCGGTAACTTTGCATCTCTTAATTTCAGAGAAAGTGTAACCTCCGTCATGGCTTATTCTGTACGTTGAGCCGAGGTATTTCTTCTCTGCCTCGTCAAAATTCAACATGTTCAGATACGCACTTATGAGATTAAACTTTGGTGTGCCGAAATTGCGTTTGTTCCAGTCGTATTGCATGGATCTTGTATTGTTGAACGAAGTGAAAATAACACGCCCATCAGCAGTTACCGTAATACCGGCGTCCCTGTCGTCAAGCGGTGTGTCTATGACAGGAGCAGGGCGGGTCCAGGTACTGCCGCTGTCTGAACTGTAACATATTACTGATTTTCCGAACGGACATACATGTGACAGACGAAAGCCTGAGGCGGCAGCGGCAAGAGTGCCGTCCGGAAGCCTGGTGACGCTTGGCCACCCGAAGTAGTTAAACGGGCTGTCGGGATTTTCGCAAACAATGCTGTTTATACAGTTTATTTTTTTATCCATCTTAATTACCTCCGTTTAAAGTATGAAGGGGACAGATAAATGAAAAAAAGCGAAGTCAATCTATTCGTTGAAAGCAACAATGACGTCGTTATGCAGATTTAGCAGTGTTGCCGGGGAGGAAGTGTCAATCTGACCTTCAAGCATCTTGTGGAAAGCGTTGAGCTTTTTGTTTCCGCTTATCGCGATTATAATTTTTTTCGATTTAAGAATGGTTCCCACTCCCATAGTCAGAGCGTGGCGAGGGACCTCGTCGGCACTGGCGAAAAAGCGGGAATTCGCCTCAATGGTAGATTCCGTTAGAGCCGTGAGGTGCGTCTTGTTGTCAAGCTTTGACGCCGGCTCATTAAAGCCGATGTGTCCGTTTTCACCAAGACCTAAAAGCTGGAGGTCTATTCCTCCGTATTGCTCGACAAGCTCGTCATACCTGCGGCATTCTTCCTCCGGATTGCCGCATGAGCCGTCGGGAATGTGAATATTTTTTTCGGGTACATTGACATAATCGAATAAATTTTTTCGCATGTAATAGTGGTAGCTTTGGGGATTGTCCGGTGAAATAGGATAGTATTCATCGAGATTGAATGTCACGCACTTTGAAAAATCCACTTTTCCGGCATTGTATAATCTCACTAAATGCTCGTACGCTCCGAGTGGGGTAGAACCGGTCGCAAGCCCAAGTACACTGTCAGGCTTGAGTAAAAGCTGTGACGCTATAAGCTCGGCAATAAATACCGACATGTCGGCATACGTTTCAAATTTTTCTATTCTCATTTATATTTTCACTTAATCCTTTTGTCGTGTGTTTTGCTAAGTACAGGAATGATTACTGCCAGTCAAGTTCGGCAAGAAAGCCTTTCAAGTTTGAAAGTCCGCGGAATATCGCGTTAATGCAGTCCTCAGCGCCTTCAAATTCTATTGACAGATATCCGCTGTAACCGGCACGCTTCAATATTGAAAGACAGCGCTTAACAGGAATATCGCCTTCGCCGACAACCGTGCCGCAGAAATACTTTCCGCCTCGTGTCATGGCACGACATGTGCCGTAAGGCTCATTTCTCACAAGCATATCTTTAACATGAGCGTGAACCGCGTAAGGCGCAACACGGGAAACTGCAAGAGCCGGATCCTCGTCAGCGCAAATGAAGTTGCCCATATCTACAAGAAGTCCGTAGTTGTCGTGAGCAACGGCGTTGAAAAGCCTCTCGACTCTGTCGCTGTCCTGAGCAATATAACCATGATTTTCGGTACAGGTGCGAATTCCGAGCTTTTCGCCGTATTCCGTAACCTTTCTTGCTCCATCAGCAATATACGGAAGCATCATGTCAAAACTACGGGAAGCGCCTTTGGTACCGAGGGAATAGCATACGTCGTGGCGCATTACTCCGGCTCCCAAAACAGCAGCTACTTCGAGCTGTGAGCATAGCCTTTGTACTTCAGCTTCACGCTCGGCGGCGCTGTCCTTGTATAAGCAAGCGCCGATAGTGTAGGCGTTGATAGTCATACCAAGCGAGTCAGCCTTTTCACGTATAGCGACAGCGTTTTTCTTCTGCTTCTCAATATCGCCGGCACCGTCAATGTCGGTAAATTCAATAGCGTCGAATCCTAATTCTTTTGCCTTTTCCACGCAGTCGGGCTGAGTCATTTTTCCGCTTCTTATGTACTGGGCAAATGAGTATGAGCTTACGGATATTTTCATACATGCCACCTCTTACTTAATGATTACTTCGTGACCGGTTCTGCCAGACTCGTAAATTGCGTCAAGAATCTTCATTACTTCAATGCCGTCCTCAGCTTTCGCGATACATTCAGTACCGTTGGCGATGCAGTCAATGAAATGAGCCATCTCGTTTACGAACATGTCACCGGCTTCTTTATAATGGTCAGTCTTTACGTTTATATCGGCGAGAAAATCATTGTATTCTCCGTAAATCTTAACTCCGTTTGACAAATCCATACCTGCCTTAGTGCCGTATAGCTGTCTTTTTGCTATGTCCTCGCCGTTTATGCTGTATGTAGCCTCAAGCTGAGTTACCGCGCCGTTGTCATATCTGATAAGAGCCGTCGCGAAATCCTCGACCGTGCAGGGATCGTCAGGCTTTGCGTCGCGCGGAATCCAGCCTACGCTGTTTTTTAAGTAATCTCTCTTGCCGAGCTTTGTTTCAACTGCCGCGTAAACGCTTACAGGCTTGGGCTTGCCCATGAGATATCTTGTAAGGTCTATTACGTGAACGCCGAGGTCTATTACAGGACCGCCGCCGCTTCTTGACTTGTCGGCAAACCATCCGCCGGGATTTCCGTGACGGCGGACATATTGTGCCTTGGAGTAGTATATATCTCCGAGATAATCTTTTTTGATAAAGTCCATTGCGATTTTTGCTTCGTTTGAGAAACGAAGTACGAAACCTATCATGAGAAGCTTTCCGTTTTTGTCGGCAGCTTCCTTCATACGGATTGCTTGCTCAGCATTGTACGCCATAGGCTTTTCGCAAAGTACGTTGAGTCCGGCGTTTAAAGCCTTAATTGAACACTCGGCGTGGTTGCAGTTCCAAACGCATACGTCAGCTGCGTCAAGCTCGGGAAGCTCCTTTAACATGGTATCTACGTCCGTGTAACGTCTTGTTATGCCGTATTTGTCGGCGGTTTCCGCAAGTCTTTCGGGATTGATGTCGCATATAGCGTATATTTCAGCGTCCGGAACTTTTTTGTATGCGTCAAGATGTGCGTTTGCTATATTTCCTGCGCCTATGAGCGCAACCTTTACTTTTGACATGATTGTAATCTCCTTGAAAATAAGTAGTTTTAGTAATTTTAATCAAGTAATGCTGATTTTTATTAAGTCAAGGCATCTTAAGTCAGGGCATCCTTTTACATAACGTAAAATCAGTTTTCTGAAATTGTCTTTTTAAGAAAATCGTAGGCTATTTTGATATCCTTTTCCGGTGTGTCTCCGGCTTCACGTTCGATAGTCAAGAAGCCTTTGTAACCGATTTCCTCGAGAGCCTTAAGGTACTTCGGAAAATCTACGCTTCCGGTGCCGAGCGGAACTTCCTCGTAGAATCTGACGCCGTCAAATTCTGCCGGAACAGGGTGAACAACATGATAAATAATCTCCGGATCTGCCTCCACAAGGCGGTTGCCGTCTTTGGCATGCGTGTGAACTATGTACTTTGAAAGATTGTGAACCGCTTTAACCGGATCATCACCGGTAACCATTCTGAGATTTGCAGGATCAAGGTTTACCGCAACTCCTGTAGAGTCAAGAGAGTCAAGAAAACCTTTCAAAACATCGGAAGTTTCGGGACCGGTTTCAATGGCAAAATGCGCCTGCATGCTGTCGGCAAAGCGGGAGAGCTCATAGCAAGCCTCCTGCATGATTTTGTATCTCTCGCAGTTCTTGTCTTTCGGGACAACGCCGATATGCGTTGTTACTATGTCGGTTTCAAGGTCTTTTGCCAGCTCGACAATGCGTTTTGATTTTTCAATGAGCGTGGGATTGAGCTGCTTGTCAGCAAAGCCCTTGCCAAGGTCTCCGCAGAGAGCCGAGAAAACAAGCCCCGAGTCTTTGACTTCTCTTAGAAGAGCCTTTCTGTCCGCCGGAGAAAGATTTTCAGGTGAGTTTTCTCCGGAGGTAGCATACATCTGGATTCCGTTCGCACCGATTTCAGCCGCCTTTTTTATTGCAGAGCTTCTGTCTAATCTAAATGATTCAAGAATAACTCCGATTGGAAAATTATACATGTAAAACTTCCTTTCATTACAGTAATTTTAATATAAAGTTATTACTTTGTTTGACTTTTAAACAAGTATATTGTATAATAAAAAAAAACTAAAAGCAATGAACTTTATTGACAACTTTTAACACAATATTGCCAAACGAGGTGAGAAGCGTGACTAAGGACGTACTAAATTCTTCCTATAACATGATATATGAACCGCATATAATGCATGACTCTCTTGTGCCTTTCATATTTCACACTGACATTCGGCGAAGCGGCCAAAAATATCATCCGAATTGGCACACAAATATAGAAATACTTTTGTGTCTGTCAGGCAACGGAAAAGTAAGCCTTGAAACAGAGGAACATACTTTTTCTGCGGGCGATATATTTGTAATAAATTCTAATTTTCTCCATTCAATATATACGGATAAACGCATAGAATACGATTGCCTCATACTTGACCGTGATTTTTGCAAAAACAATGGTATACCGACGGATAATGTGCTTTTTAAAGAAAAAATACGTGACAAATCATTAAGCGAACAGTTTAACCGTGTAAAAAGCGCATATCTTTCGAACGGAATATGCCGTGCGGCAAAAATACGGTGCAGCGTTCTTGAGCTGCTCATAGCTCTGAGAGAAAATTATACTCTCAATATGTCCTTAGACGTGACGCATGCAATACGAGTGCAAAATACGGACAGGGTTAAGCGCTCAATGGTATATATAAGGCAAAACATGAAATCCTGCCTTACGCTTGAGGATATAGCGGCGTATGTCGGAATAAGCAAGTATTATTTTACCCGTGAGTTTAAGCGTATTACCGGTCAAACCGTGTTCGAATATATAAACGTAGTCCGGTGTAAAGAGGCGAAACGCCTAATAACGCAGGGAATGACGGTTTCGCTCGCGGCGCAGACGTGCGGCTTTGAAAACCTCTCGTACTTTACTCGTACATATAAAAAATGCATTGGCGAACTTCCTTCAAATAATACAATAAAATAATACAAACAACAGAAAAAGTATAGTGTTTGCTTAAAATGTATAAGCAGACACTTTTTTTTGCATAATAACTACAGTTTGTTTCCTATTAAGTGAATCTGAATTTTTATATAAAAATTGATAATAATATAACATACCGTATATCAGGAGGTTAAATGTATGAAAAATAAACTTATTTCTATAGGCATATCATTAGCATTGATAGCCGCTATGACGGTTTCTCTTGTTTCCTGTACCAGATCAGGAGAGGGGACAGGCGGCTCGTATGACGCACATGTGTTTTACTATACTTTCAGTGACACGTATATTTCAAGCGTACGAAATGAACTCGACGCAATGTTGAAAGATGCCGGTATCAGCTATCAGGACTATGACGGAAACAATAATCAAACTACTCAGACCGAACAGGTTCAGACTGCCATAACAAAAGGCGCAAAGGCAATTATAGTTAATATTGTTAATACCTCGTCCGACGACGCGGCAAGCTCGGTAGTGCAGTTAGCTAAAAATGCCGGAATTCCGGTAATCTTTTTTAACAGAGAGGTTTCGGATTCAGTCATAAGTATGTACGAAAACTGTGCTTTTGTCGGAACGAAAGCCGAAGAAGCAGGAATTTTACAGGGTGAAATGATAGGTGAATACGTGTTGGAAAATTATGACAAATTAGATCTTAACGGAGACGGCGAAATAAGCTATATAATGTTTAAGGGCGAAGAGGGCAATAAAGAGGCAATATACAGAACGCAGTACGCCGTAGAGTACGCTGATGAGATACTCACGTCTGCCGGCAAGTCACCGCTTAAGTTTTATGACGATAAGAACCCTAACGGTTATCTTGTCGATAAAAACGGCCAGTGGTCCGCAGTTGCGGCGAATGAGTATATGACAACTGCGCTCACCTCTTACAGCGAACAGAACGGAAATATGATAGAACTCGTCATATGCAATAACGACAATATGGCTGAAGGCGCAATACGGGCCCTCAACAGCGCAGGTTACAACCTTGGCGGTGACTCCGTTACAATTCCTGTTTTCGGTGTGGATGCAACCGACGCGGCAAAGGACTTGATTGCTAACGGCAAAATGACCGGTACTATACGGCAGGATGCGGAAAGTATGGCGAAAGCAATTACTCTTCTCACCGAAAACGCTCTGTCAAACGGAGAAAAATCTTTGATGGATTCTACGGAAAATTACAATGTCGATGATTCAGTAAATAAAATCAGGATTTCTTACGCAAAATACCTTGGAGAGTAATTAGAGTCTAACCGCAAATCTGAAACACAATCAATGCATGGGGGAGATAGATAATGGCGGAGGATATTCTTCTTGAAATGAAAAATATAAGTAAAACGTTTCCCGGAGTAAAAGCTCTTGATAATGTGTCACTTTCGGTAAAACGGGGAAGCGTCCATGCGCTTATGGGAGAGAACGGCGCCGGAAAATCAACGCTTATGAAATGTCTTTTCGGAATATATTCCATGGACTCTGGAAGCATCTTCTTAGACGGAAAACAGGTGCAGTTTCACTCCTCTGCCGATGCTCTTGAAAATGGCGTCGCAATGGTGCATCAGGAGTTAAATCAAGCGCTTAAAAGAAACGTTATGGACAATATTTGGCTTGGCAGATACCCGAAAAAAATGAAAATTGCCGTTTCAGAGAAAAAAATGTATTCCGACACCAAGAAAATATTTGAAGAACTCGGTATTGATGTCGATCCCAAAACTGTCATGAGCACAATGTCCGTTGCTATGCGACAAATGGTGGAAATAGCAAAAGCTGTTTCCTACGATTCAAAAATTATAGTCCTTGATGAACCGACTTCATCACTTACTGAAAAAGAAGTCGAGCACCTTTTCCGGATTATACGGATGCTGCGTGACAAAGGATGCGGCGTGCTTTATATCTCGCACAAAATGGAAGAAATATTGCAGATTTCCGACGATATCACGATAATGCGTGACGGAACATGGGTGACAACCCAAAGTGCGAAAGACTTTACTATGGATAAAATCATACGCCTTATGGTGGGAAGAGAACTTACTGAAAGATTTCCTCCCAAAAAGCATACACCGGGCGAAACAGTTCTCGAGGTAAAAAATCTGTCAAGCGTTTATACCAATGTTAAAGACGCTTCATTTACCCTGAAAAGAGGAGAAATTCTCGGTTTTGCCGGCCTGGCGGGAGCCGGACGCACCGAACTGCTTGAAAATATTTTCGGTATATCGGCACGCAAAAGCGGTGAGATAAAACTTCACGGAAAGCCGATAAAAAACGAAAGCGCTGCCGAGTCGATAAAAAACGGTTTTGCGCTGCTTACCGAGGAGCGGCGGGCGACGGGTATTTTCGGCATACTTGATATATGTGAGAATACTACGATTTCAAGCTTGAAAAAATATCTGAAAGCAGGAATTGTTTTAAGCGACCAAAAGAGAAGAGAAGCAACCGATTGGGCAATAAAGGCAATGAAAATAAAAACGCCCGGACAAAAGACTCAGATACGAACTCTTTCCGGAGGAAATCAACAGAAGGTAATACTCGGCAGATGGCTGTTAACCGAGCCTGACATACTCATGCTTGACGAACCTACAAGAGGAATCGATGTCGGCGCCAAATACGAGATATATCAGCTTATCGGAGAGCTTGCCGAGAAAGGAAAATCCGTAATACTTGTGTCGTCAGAGCTTCCGGAAATACTCGGCGTCTGTGACAGAATATGCGTAATGTCCGGAGGCAGAACGGTAGGAGAACTTGACGCGGCTTCGGCAACCCAAGAACAGATAATGACCCTTGCCGCAAAATATGTGTGAAATAATGCAAAGGAGAAAACACAATGACCTCCATAAAGAAATACAGGGGCATGAGTAAGGACGAAAAGCTTAGGTTTTGGAAAGAGTTTTTCATAAACAATTCGCTTTATATTTTTCTCATTGCCGCCGTAATAGCGATACAGATAATCAACCCGAGTTTTCTCTCGGCAAGATCAGTCGTAAATATTATATCACTGTCAGCAGCCAACCTTCCCATAGCGCTTGGAATAGCAGGTGCAATAATTCTTACCGGAACAGACCTTTCGGCCGGAAGAATTGTAGGGCTCGTTGCGTGCGTCGGGGCGTCGCTTCTTCAGGCGACAAATTACCCGAATAAAATGTTTCCTGATATGAAAACCGTGCCGATAATTCTCGTTTTTTTGCTGATAATTGCAATCGGCGCCATAGTCGGTTTTGTAAACGGTTTTTGTACGGCAAAATTCAACCTTCACCCGTTTATCGTAACACTGTCTACTCAGCTTATTGTCTATGGCGTACTTCTTATGTACCTTATGCTCGGAAATAATAACGGTCAGTCAATATCAGGCCTTGACGCCGGATATACCGGACTTATAGCCGGAAGCATATTGTCTGTTGACGGTACGCCGATACCGAATTACGTTTGGTATGCGCTTGTAATTACCGCGATAATGTGGTTTATATGGAATAAAACGACTTTCGGGAAAAATATGTTCGCGGTTGGTTCAAACCCTGAAGCGGCAAATGTTTCGGGAGTCAACGTAAAGAGAACTATAATACTTGTCTTTGTTCTTGCCGGAATAATGTACGCAATTACCGGCTTTATCGAGGCAGCGCGCATAGGTTCAAACACTGCGTCCACGGGACAAAACTATGAGCTTGACGCGATAGCCGCATGTGTTATCGGCGGCGTGTCTTTTGTCGGCGGCATAGGAAAAATCAGAGGAGTAATTATCGGCGTTGTTATGCTCCGGTTGATATTTGTAGGACTTACGTTTTTGAGCATAGACCAGAATATGCAGTATGTAATAAAAGGACTTATCATATTGATTGCCTGCGCCGTCGATATGAGAAAATATCTTGTGAGAAGGTAGGGGATAAAATGATCAAAAAAGGCGGAATGTACCGTGATGTCAAGGTGTCGGAAAAAACTTTGAATATCTGTATTTTTGCCGGATTAGCAGTTTTGTTTGCGGTTTTGACCGTATGCATCGCCCGGTCGGTCTGAAAAGACGCATTATTTTGGCGGAGAGTGGGGAAAGTCCTCACTCTTTGTTTTTCTTGAGCCGGTTTTGTTTTTCGCTGGTTATATCACCCTTAATTCGTATGGGACACTTGACAAATAAGCAATACAACGGTATAATTGTGTTAACATATAATACAGAGTTCGAACAGCGGCGCTTTGGCTGTTAAGAGTCTGTGTTTACAGGAGGAATCAGCATGAGAGAAAAAACAAAAGGTTTTATTGCCGGGGTGATAGCCGCGTCTGCAATTTCGGGAATAGTGCTCGGAGTTGCTGCGGAGGACATTTATAAGACGGTTCAGATTGCGTACGACAATATAAAAATCTGTATTGACGGGGCAATAATTGAGCCGAAGGACGCTAACGGCAATACGGTTGAGCCGTTTACCTTGGATGGAACAACCTATCTGCCTGTCAGAGCTGTTGCCGGGGCTTTTAACAAAGAGGTTGACTGGGACGATGCGACAAGTACCGTCTATATCGGAAAAAAGCCTTACAGTGGAGTAGCAGCAGCTGACGGCTCGCGATCAAATCCGTACGGACCGGTAGCGGGCGTTACAATTCCGTTTAACGAGTATTCGTTTAAGCCGACAAATCAGATTCAGGTAAAATGCCTAAAGGTGATTACCGGGGAGGCGGCAAACTATCTCGCTTCAAAAGAAAATTCCAATAATTCAGTAAGCTCAAGCAACCAAGAGTGGCTCTTCCTCGAAATGGAGCTTACGCATGTGTCGTCTTCTGAGGGAGAGGACTCGGTTCTCGTGGCAAGCGACATTATATATTATGAAGGAGCTTAAATACTTGACAGAGAGAATATTTTATAATAAGATAAGCGTGTGAGGGAAAGCATTGTTCAAATAATTTGCGAAATAATTTTATTTTGGAGGGAATGTTATGAACATCAGCTTTGATTTTGCGAAAACAACCGGCAAAATACGTGCTATGCACGCTGTCGGACAGCCGCCTCGCTTAGGAATTTCAAGCGATTATATGCACTATCTGAAGGATGCGAATATTCCGTATTCCAGACTTCATGACACCGGAGGACCTTTCGGCGGAGGTCTCTATGTTGATATTCCGAATATATTCAGAAATTTTGACGCGGACGAGGACAATCCTGAAAGCTATGACTTCGCGTTTACCGACCTGCTTCTTGCTGACCTTGCAAATGTAAACTGCGAACCAATCTTCAGACTCGGAGTGACAATTGAAAATCACCAGCATATCCGTGCATACAATATATATCCGCCGGCAGACTTTGAAAAATGGGCGAGAATCTGTGAGCACATAATAAGGCACTATAACGAAGGCTGGGCAAACGGATTTAATTACGGTATAACATACTGGGAAATATGGAACGAGCCTGATAACGGAGAAACCAATGCCGTGAATATGATGTGGCAGGGAACGGCGCAGCAGTACTATAAACTGTACGAAACGGCGTCAAAGCACCTGAAAAAATGCTTCGGCGATAAAATCAAGGTAGGAGGATATGCCTCCTGCGGTTTTTACGACGTGCTCAAGCAGCCGCGAAAATACGGATTTGATTTTGAACCGACCGGAACTCCGAATGTAAGAGAACGTTATTTTATGGATTTTGCCGACGGATTTTTTGAGCATATAAAAAAGACCGGCTCGCCGATTGACTTTTTCTCATGGCACAGCTACGCTACGGTTACCCAAACTGAATATATGGCGGATTATGTTGAGCAGCTGCTTGAAAAATGGGGCTACGGCGGACTTGAGACGCATCTCAACGAATGGAACAACGCGTCGAAAGTTCAGCTTAGAGGCAGTTCATTCGCGGCGGCAAACGCTGCGGCAATGATGATTGCAATGCAGCATAAGAAAACGCATCTTCTTTGCTATTACGACGCAAGAATAGGTCAGTCGGTGTACGGAGGACTTTTCAATCCTCTTACATATGAACCGCTATGCACATATTACAGCTTCAAGGCGTTTGGCGAACTTTATGCGCTCGGAAACGAGGTCGAAGCCGACTATACCAAAGGAGAGGGAATTTACGCTGTCGGCGCAACCGACGGTAAAACGTCAGCTGTGCTTATTGCGAACACCGGAAAGTCTGAACGTTTAGAAACAAACCTCTCCGGCATGAAAGTGTATCTTATTGACAGCGAACATGCTATGACTGAAACGGATTATGACGCGGCGGATTTTGTTCTTGGCGAAAATCAGACGGTCTTTATCACGAATAAGTAAAAGAACAGAAAATAAAGCAAAAAAAGGCGTTCTGTTGTGCGGAGCGCCTTTTTCGGATTGATTTGGAACCAATACTAATGTTAGGCTGTATTTTGTTGGCAGGGAGTGATTTAATGTCAGTGCCGGAGCAATCAGAAATACGCTCAGTGCTAAAACTAAATAAGGAATTTTTTACAACATCTGAAGGAATGCCTGTTGAAAGTAAAAGATTGATTTTCAGAAAAATAACGGATAACGACTTTGCGGAACTTTGTGAAATGCTAAAAGATGCCGAGGTTATGTATGCTTGGGAACACGCTTTTAACGATGATGAGGTTAATGCCTGGATCAAAAAGCGTATGGCGTTATATGACATTTACGGATACGATTATTTTCTTGCTGTCGATAAACGCACATCAAAGGTCGTTGGACAGATAGGACTTTTAGACGAAGTAGTTGGGGAAAAACATTATATCGGATTAGGATATATTCTCAAAAAAGAGTTCTGGCATAAAGGTTATGCCTATGAGGGAGCAAAAGCAATGCTTGACTTTGCTTTTGACGAACTTTGCGCACAAGAGGTTGTTGCAACTATTCGTCCTGAAAACTACGCTTCACGAAAAGTTGCGGAGCGTGTAGGAATGGTGAATGTAGATTCATATGTAAAGATGTATAACGGCAAGGAAATGCCTCACCTGATATACAGCAAAAGAAAGGCGGATAATCCGTGATTTTTTATACTGACGGAATAATGGTTATACGTACCATGACCGAGAAAGATGTGCCGATAATTGTGAGCGAGGAGACAGCACAGGGCTGGAATGCAGACGCTAAAAAATATATAAAGAGATTGAGCGATATGGAAAGCGGCAAATCTGTTGCGATTACCGCTGAGTATTATGGGAATGTTGCCGGTTATGTAAATGTCTATTTTTCCGGCAATGATGCAATCTTAAGCTATGTCAGTTAAACAGTGGATAAATAGGAGAAATAGATTTATGACAAATAAAGAAATTTTGCAGATTGCGCTGCAGCAGTCGGCGATAGACAGCAATTGTGATGCGGCTGACTTTTTATCAGAAAAAAGCAAACTGTTTATTTCAAAGAAAAATGAAGCGGCAAGAAAATACCTTGAACTGCCGTTTCTCTGTGATTTTACTTCCTATGGAAACAATATTGTAGCTTCTGTTTCCGAGCAGTTTGAGAATATAGCAAAGAAATATATTGAGCGTTTTCCGGCTGAGCATTGTTTTGAAACGCCGAATATGCACGTTCTTATGAACGAGCTGCGTCCTATGGGAGTTAACGTGTGCTTTATGGCGGAATACTTTTTGCCAGATGTGAATATGTTGACCGTGCATGACTGCAAATACGAGATACGGAAACTCGGAAGAGATGGTTTTGCCGACTTGTATCTTCCTCAGTGGAGCAACGCACTTTGTGAAAAGCGAAAAGAGCTTGATATGATTGCGTTTGGTGCGTTTGACAGCGGGAAGCTTGTTGGACTTGCCGGATGTTCCGCCGACTGTGATGCCATGTGGCAAATAGGAGTTGACGTATTGCCCGAATACAGACGTCAGGGGATTGCCTGCGCACTTACAAGCCGCCTTGCCGTGGAAATCCTGGAAACCGGAAAGGTTCCGTTCTACTGTGCGGCGTGGTGTAATGTCAGGTCCGTGAGAAACGCTGTAAAAAGCGGATTTAAACCGGCGTGGGTACAGATGACCGTAAAATCTGAACAGTTTATAGAGTCGTTAAATCAATGACTTCCTGACGATGTAACAAAATTAACGGACGCCGTTTTGCGGCGTCCGTTATGCGTTGTGTAAAAAGATTGCTATAAAGTTTAGGTGCTTGTATTACTGTCGCTGCGGCTTATTCATGGCATTTACAGCAATATGCAGATAAGACCTCCGGCGCCTTCGTTGATGATTTTCTGAAGCGTGTCGGTAAGCTTCATGCGTGCTTCATACGGCATATGCGCAAGCTTTGCGTTAAGTCCTTCATTTACAAGCTCGTGAAGTGATTTTCCGAACATGTTTGATTCCCATATGCTTGCCGGGTTTTCCTCAAACTCGTTGAGCAAGAATTTTACAATGTCTTCAGACTGTTTTTCACTGCCAACTATCGGACTTACCTCTGTTTGAATGTTAGCACGTATCATGTGTATGGAGGGTGCCGACGCGCGCAGCTTTACTCCGTAACCGCCCGGCTGTTTCACAATTTCTGGTTCTTCCAATTTAAGATCTTCAACCGACGGGGTAACTATTCCGTACCCGGTTTCGTTTACCTGACGGATCGCCGACTCGAATTTTTCATATTTTTTCTTCATCTCCGAAAGCTCGGAAAGTACCGAAAGCAGGGATTCTTCACCCTCTATGTCAAATCCGGTTTTGTCCGAAATAATCTTATAGAATGCGTCCTCGGGAACATGTACGCTAAGCAGAGCGCGGCCGGTCGCAAGATCAATGTGGTCAAGCGTAACAGTGACGCCAAACTGTGTATCTGACAGCTCGTCAAACGACTTTCCTACTTCGCCTACCTTGCTTATGTTTTCAGCACGTCTTGCTAAGTCGCTTAGCAAATCTTTTTTAAGCGGATGCGACTCTTCAAGGCAGCTCATCCACTTCGGCAGCTCAAAACGCAGCTCGGAAATCGGGAACTCAAGCAAAACAAGCTCAAGAATTTTACGGATATCGTGTTCGTCAAGTTCAACGCAGCTTACAAGCGCAACAGGCACACCGAATTTTTCCTCAAGTTCAACAGCAAGCTCAATCGATTTTTCGTCAGAAGGTATCGCACAGTTAAGTACAATAACAAAAGGCTTGTTCTGAGCCTTAAGCTCATTTATAACTCTTGTTTCGGCTTCAACATAGTTTTCTCTCGGAATTTCGCCTATGCTTCCGTCGGTCGTAACAAGTACGCCAATCGTTGAATGTTCGTTAATAACCTTTTTTGTACCGATTTCCGCCGCTGTCTCAAAAGGCATCGGCTCATCGGACCATGGAGTCATAACCATTCTCGGCTTGTCGTTTTCGGTAAGTCCCATGGCGCCGGGTACAATGTATCCGACGCAGTCGATCATTTTTACACGAAATGAGGCATTGTCCGCAAGGTGAAGCTCAACAGCGTCGTTAGGAATAAATTTAGGCTCGGTCGTCATAACTGTTTTTCCTGCGGCACTCTGCGGAAGCTCATCTCTGGCGCGGTCCTTGCTGTAAGTGTCCGTGATGTTAGGCAGAACAAGAGTGTCCATAAATCGCTTTATGAAGGTTGATTTGCCGGTACGTACCGGACCTACTACACCGATATAAATATCTCCGCCGGTTCTCTCGGCTATATCGCTGTAAATATTTGTTGTATTTGTCATATTTGCAGTCCTCCTCGTATTCTTTGTACAAATATATTTCACATGGTCTGCGATTATTCCGGTTTGTGATACCAAAACATTTAGGCGCATTGTAAAATGAACCTGCAATAGTAAGAAAACAGAAAAAAAGTATCCATAGTGACGAAACTGTGGTAGAATTGAGATTGGACAACAACAATTCTGAAAGGAACATCACTATGGACATTCTAAAGTATACCACAAAAGTTCGCAAAGGGCAACATCTGACTGCCGAAGAACGGCACGACATTGAAGTTCATCTGAAAGACGGTTGGTCAACATACAAAATCGCCAAACATTTAGGTCGGTCATATAACACCGTTAAGGATGAAATCGAGCGAGGCACTGTACTTTTGTACAACGG